>JAQVEI010000079.1 GCA_028697695.1 Lentimicrobiaceae bacterium | reverse complement strand
ATCTATTCATCAAGGCCGGGCACCAAGGCTTCCATTATGGCGGGGCAATTGCCTGAAACGCTAAAGCAGCAGCGCAGTAAAGAGCTTCACCTTTTATCGGATGAATTGAAAAACAATTTTTACGGTCAACATGCCGGCAGCGAACAGGAAGTATTGTGGGAGTCCGATATGCAGGATGGATTTATGCATGGTTTTACCGGCAACTACATACGGTGCCGCAAACCATACGATGCCTCATTCATCAACAAAATTGAAAAAGTAAGGTTGGAAACTTTTTCTGCAGGAGATGTTTTTGATGTAAGCACGTTACGAGAATTTAAAACAAACAGTTAAAATGGAAACCATCAACTATGCGGCAATCGTCGAAAAGGTACGGCAAATAGCCGCCAACGCCGGAGCGTATATAAAAACAGAATCAGAAAAATTCAAACAGTCGGACATTGAACTAAAAGGAGAACACAATTATGTAACCTATGTTGATAAAAATGCCGAAACACTTATTGTAGAGCAACTCACCCCATTGGTGCCTGGTGCAGGGTTTATTACCGAAGAGGATACAGCGGGTCATCAGAATGAATATTTTAAATGGATAATAGATCCGCTTGATGGCACCACCAATTTTATTCATGGCATACCGGTATATTGCGTAAGCATTGCATTAATGGAGGGAGATGAAATTGTGGTTGGCGTGGTTTACGAAATAAACCTTGATGAATGTTTTTATGCCTGGAAAGGTGGAGAAGCCCGGCTAAACGACAAGAGAATTCGCGTAAGCAGGAACACTGATTTTAACTCTGCATTGCTGGCTACAGGCTTTCCCTATCAGGATTACGGACATTTGACAACCTACCTCCGGGTATTTGAACATCTGATGAAGCATACGGCCGGGATTCGTCGTTTGGGTTCTGCTGCAGCAGATCTGGCCTATGTGGCCTGTGGGAGATTTGAAGGTTTCTATGAATACGGGCTCAACGCCTGGGATGTAGCAGCCGGGGCTTTTATTGTTGAAATGGCCGGCGGGGTAGTTAGCGGTTTCACCGGAGAAGCGAATTATTTATTTGGCAGGGAGTTGCTGGCCGGAAACACATCGGGACACGCCGGTATGCTAAAGGTGATAAGGCAATATTTTGGAGAAAACAAATCCTGAAAAGTTTTCAGCTCCTGGTTTTATTGAGATGTTTACTCTAAAAGCTGATGGCACCTCTTAATTTATGGCTTATCTTCGCATCCCATTCAACATCATTGCTATGAAAAAGCTTTCTTTTGTGCTTATCGCGTTTATGGCTTTTGGATTTTACAGCCCATGCACTGCTCAGCCGGATACAACTGACAAAGAGACTGGAATTATTTACCAGTTCGATATTCGTGAAGAGATTGCCCCACCGGTCTGGCACCGGACTAAAAAAGCGATGAAAGAAGCCAAAATGATGAATGCATCGGTCATCCTCATTCGCATGAACACCTATGGCGGTATGGTTGAAACGGCAGACTCCATACGAACCGCGATATTAAAATCACCCATTCCGGTATGGGTATTTATTGACAACAATGCGGCATCGGCAGGTGCACTAATTTCTATTGCCTGCGACAGCATTTACATGCGTGAGGGCGCAAATATCGGTGCAGCAACCGTAGTAAATCAAACGGGCGAAGCCATGCCCGACAAGTATCAGTCATACATGCGTTCTACCATGCGCTCTACCGCAGAGGCTACCGGACGCGATCCGGATATTGCCCAGGGCATGGTTGACCCAAGGGTGTATATACCCGGTATAACCGATAGCAATCAGGTGATAACATTTACTGCCAGCGAAGCAATAAAATACAATTATTGTAATGCCCAGGTAAACAGCGTGGCTGACATTTTAAAAATAACCGGCAAAGAGAATTACACGATAGTTACACAAAAGCTTACCGCTGTAGATCACATCATCGGTTTTCTTACCAAACCTTTTGTAAGCGGGTTGCTCATTATGCTGATAATTGGCGGAATTTATTTTGAATTACAAACTCCCGGTATCGGGTTTCCACTGGGCGCAGCAGTTTTTGGAGCTTTGCTTTATTTCGCTCCGCTCTATATTGAAGGCCTTGCCGCCAATTGGGAAATCCTGGTTTTTGTTGTTGGATTGGTTTTACTGGCTATTGAAATATTTGCTATACCCGGTTTTGGTGTAGCTGGAATTTCGGGCATTCTATTGATGCTTACCGGGCTTACGCTTAGCATGATCGACAACGTGGGCTTTAATTTTGAGGGTGTTCAACTCAATGGTCTGGCAGAAGCGTTTTTCATCGTAATTATTGCAACATTCATGTCGCTCATTGGCTCGTTTTATCTTACCCGAAGGCTTTTCGGCAGGAGTAAGCTTTTCGGCCACCTTGCCCTTATGACCACCCAACCCAGTGGAGAAGGTTATATATCATCGGATAGCCATTACATGGAGATGATCGGCCAAACAGGGAAGACACACACCATTTTACGACCCGCAGGTAAGATTATGATTGACGGTCAGCTCTTCGATGCTGTTGCACAATCGGGTTATATTGACAAAGACGAGTCAGTCCGGATTATTAAATATGAAAATGCGCAACTGGTGGTAAGAAAAGCAGATCCGCCAACAGAATAATTAAAAACATCAGACCTTTTATCTTGGTAAGCCTCCATAAAAAGCTACCTGATTAATGTGGCTGCATATTGCCCTTAATTCTTGGCTTTTATGAAAAAATAACCCCATCCGGGCCCAAAACTATCAACTAATTTTAAACCAATAGCTCCATAGCCTTACTAACAGCAGAGGTTCACTGTAGTGCCCGGTTTACCGGTGTATTTTACTGATAGTCAAAAAAAAAATAATGATTTTTTGTTCAATTGCCTGCATTTATGAGTAAATTTGGAAAAACAGGTGAACTCATCAAAAACAAAATTACTATGAACAACAATCGTATCCGGGTTATTGAGGGCGACATTACTCATTTTGAAGGCGATGCCATAGTAAATGCAGCTAATACGCGATTGCTGGGTGGTGGCGGTGTGGATGGAGCCATACATAGGGCGGCAGGCCCAAATCTTTACACAGCCTGCTACAGTATTGGCGGATGTCCTACCGGAGAAGCACGCCTTACCCCTGGATTTAAACTGCCTGCCCGCTACATAATACACACAGTTGGACCGGTTTGGCGGGGTGGATACTATAATGAGGATAAGCTGCTGGCATCCTGTTATACAGAAAGTTTAAAGCTGGCAGCCGAAAACAAGCTTGATTCCATTGCTTTCCCCTCCATCAGCACGGGTGCCTATGGATATCCACACAGGGAAGCAGCCCATATCGCCATAAGCACAGTAAAACAATGGTTAGAGACTACAGAATTTCCCCGTAATGTTACTTTTGTTTGCTTCGGGCAACAGATGTATGATCTTTACCTTGAGTTGATGAATGCTCCTGATTGATATTCGCCTCCCGGAGCAAAGCCCGGTAAGTGAGATAAGCGGATACATTCCAACCCTGCCAGTCAAGCATGGGATAACCAATGATGTACAGCCGGCAACGCCTGTTAACCAGTTCTGAATAGCGGTTTAAGGTCATATAGCGAACCGGAAAATCAAATTTACCTTCCTGTGCACTGCTGATTTCTCCGGTGTGCATGGTTGACGCTTTTAACACAGGCAAAGCACTGGCATCAAGGGTAACCATGAAGTTTGTATGAAAAAAGGCGGTGCGGTAATGCTTATAATTGTAGCGGGCAATGGTCTGGTCCCAATTCACCAGGCTTAAAGCAATAACCATTAAATATGCGGCAATACTATTGTAATAAAAAAGGTAGCCACTGGTTTTTCGGCGGATAATCTTTATCATTACTGTATATATCCCGAAAAGGGTAAGCAACAAAAAAGCATACACCCAAATGCGTTTAAAAGCCAGATTAAAATGTTGAATGTAAAGCCAGTTTCTCAGGGCTACCGATGCGACCAGAATGGCATTTTGAGCCAGCCAAACCAATGCCAATCGCAAGAGCAACTTCCGGCGTGAATAGAAATTAAGGTTACCTCTGAAATAATACAGTACGATAAGGATAGATATAACTATGGAGCATATCAATAGCCAGGTGCCCCCATGTACAAATTGTTTGAGGTATCCCCCGTTCCAGTCAAAAAAAAGCCATACATTCCATATATCCAGAATGTTCATCAAGCCTAAAAGCACATTGAGCAGGAGCAGTACTATGACACCCGACCGGTATTCAAGACGAAACAAAATTGACCTGCCGGCAGGTGTTCTACGTTGCCTTTTCAGGTGCATGTCCGGTGTCCCGGACATCAGTTTCAGAGAATCTTTTGCTAATCCGTAAGCAAAAGCAGTAGCCAGAAGTACACCTGCAACAAAAAGCCAAAAATAAACGGGATTGATAACGTTAAAAAGCTGCTCCAACCAACCCTGTAGTCTGTGAATGATATCACCGGCTATATTGTTAAAAAAAGGACTCGCCCCGGCATACAATACTGCAAACACCAATGCCACCACTAAAGGAAAAATGATTAGAAGCATAAATCGGGCAAAATAATTTTTACCACCGGGCCGTGATACGGTAAACAACCGGTTTAAATAGGCATAGGGACCGGAAATGATGGCGAAAATAGCACCGGGCACTGCATTTATAAGTTGGCGGTTGGTATTGTTGGCTGCAATTCCAATCAGAAAAAACATTGAAACAACATTTGCAAATACGGCCATGGACGAACCATAAAGTAAAACCATGAATCCGGAAATTATCAGGCCGGAAGTCACGGTCAACATTAAAGTATTTGCCGTATTTATGCGGCCTGAAACGTAAAGCAAAAATAAAATCAACGCATCCAGTATCAATACATTGACGCCCGCCGGCTGACCGCGTAGCAGCCAAACAAACAAAATTGCGAAAATTGGCGGCAACAGCAGGATGAATCTTTTCATGATTAAGGATGTTGATTGGAAAAATAACGCAAAATAGATTAACATATTGCCTTCGCATGTATTTATGCAAATAGCATTTATTGTTCATTTACCCGGTCACCAGGCAGTATATCTAATTAATATAGTTACAGCCCGGACCGAAGTTATGCTCCATCCCACGCAGGCAATGCAGGAGTGTTATATCGTGTGGAGAAAACCCAATACTACTGATGAGCCGCCGCCTTACACACATTTTCCAGGGTTTGGTCTATAGCTTTCAGGGTTGCCCTATCCTTGAGGTGATGTCGTCTTTCGAGCCACTCTTTTGAGTTATAACCAATATAGGTTAAGCCATCTTCGCCCTGCCACACGAGTATTTTGGCAGGCAAATCAATTGCGGCAGTCTGACAGTCCTGCATTAGTAATGTACCTATTTTGGGATTCCCCAAAAGGATTAATTGTGTTGGCCGAAGGTCAAGATTATTTTTCCGGGCCTGCTCCGCATGGTCGATATGGGCAAATAAATGCCACCCTGATTCATTGATTTGCTCAATTAGCCGTGCAACGGTTTTCTCTATCGAAAATTCGCTTTTTATTATTTGGAGTACATCCATCCTTCCGGTTTATTAAAAAATTCTTCAAAACCTCAAATCATCAAATTGAGTCCGGACTTATACTTGTTTTTACAAATATAGTGACAAAACAGCAATGTTGGCGGAATCAGATGTGTGCTTACTAATTCTTTAATATCCTTATGGCATTAAAAACAGCTATCAAAGTAACACCCATATCTCCAAAGACAGCTTCCCACATGGTGGCAATACCAAACACGCCAAGAATAATGAAGCCAAGCTTAACTACCATAGCAAAAAAGATATTCTGCCAGACAATTTTCCGTGTTCTTTTGGCAACATCAATAGCTACAGCCACTTTCGAAGGCGAGTCAGTCATCAACACGATATCGGCGGTTTCTATTGCAGCATCCGAACCGAGCGCTCCCATGGCTATGCCTGCATCTGCACGGGCAATTACAGGGGCATCGTTTATACCATCACCAACAAAAGCGACTTTTCCACCCTTGTTTTCGGCCATTATACTTTCAATACGGTTTACCTTATCTTCGGGCAGCAGCTCCGCATAAAACCTGTCTATGCCTAATTTTCCCGCAAAGACCTGTGCAGCAGATTTGTTGTCGCCGGTAAGCATTACCGTTTGAATGTTTTTTGTTTTCAGTTTATCTATTGCTTCAATAGCATCATCTTTCAGGGTGTCTGATATGATGATATACCCGGCATAAACCCTATCGATAGCTACATGTACAACTGTACCCTCCACATTGCAAACAGGATGTTCAATGTTTTCTTTGTGCAATAACCTATCATTGCCCGCGAGAACTGTTTTCCCATCACTACGCTCATGGTAAAAACGTCGGCATTCAAACTGGCGTCGTCCAATTTAACTTTCAATTTTTGTGGTTGTAGCTGATTAAACTGCTAAATAAACTGATGTGGTAAGAAAATAGGCCACTTTTGACTTCGCGCTTCACTTTGTTGATGCGATTAGCAACCATGGCTTCGAAACCCAGGCCTGCCTATTAATAAAATGGTGCTTTTTGGATAGTTGCCCGTTCATATATTGTACTTATCCTGCATCCTGAAGACGCATTTTGTGGCGTACAATTAGCTCACTGGCTTTTTTATAAGCCGGGGTATATTAAAAGAGCGTCCCTAAACGTTGACTGTACCCTCCGGAATCATAGCTATGGTGATTTCTTTGATGGGGTACCGCTTTTGCATATAGATACCATTTGCCAATTCATTCAGGGTTCAATCACCACCTACCACAATTATTTTTTAAAAACCTACCTCCACATATTTGCGTGCCAGCTTAACGGCATGATTGGAGTGTCCGGTAAAAAATATTGGCAAATTCAATGCCGGCATCAAAGAGTAAAGCGACAATTTCCAGGCAATCTTTTAACCCTTATGCCAGTCTGCATTGGGATTTACAATGACAAACCACTCCCCTCCGTCAGCCATAAGCTTTTACCGCTCGCGAGAAGTTAAAACCATCGATTCGAGTTTATGTTTTACCTGCTGTGGAGTTATATGCATCATGCATAGGCAGGGTCCTGATTTTCGGCACTCCTCACATTCCTTTTCAGCCACCAGGTAACCGGCATGTTTGCCCAGCGGTTTCCACCGTCCGGGATGCATGGGTTTAATGGGCGGATAAATGCCCAGCGCCACCTTTCCCAGTGCTGCGGCCAGATGCAAAGGCCCGGTGCTCGCGGCAATCAATCCATCGGCAGCTTGTATAAAAGAAAGCATCTCCGCCAGGCTCATTTTTCCGGTTAAATTGTTTATTTCACCTGCTTTCGCAAAAAAACCTTCCTGTGTCAGTAGATCTCCTTCGGCCTGAGTTCCGGTAATGATAATATTGTATTTTTCACGGGGCAGCAGTTCAGATAGAGCAGCAAAATTTTCACTCCCCCACTCCCGGGCACTTCCTTTTGACTTTGGATGTAAAATCAGGTTAAATTTATCGGGATGAAGATACGCGGCCAATTTGACAGGGAGAGCGCTTACCCGCGTCAATCCGTAATATTGTATTATCTCCTTTTCGGGGATGTTCACCTCATCGAGCCAATCGGCGGCCAGCTTAAGGTTCAGTTGTGCCTCGTGCAGCCCTGAGTTGCGGCGCGAAAAACGAATCAGGCGATTACACAATACCCAGTGGTATAAACGACCGGTTGTACCAATCCGGAGGGGAATGCTTGCTTTTTTTGCAATGCGGGCAATCGCTTTGCGGGGGAATACATGAATTATAGTATCAAAATTTTTCTTCTTAAGGGTGCTGATTTGTTCCGGTGCTGATAATTGTGAAATCTGCTGCCAATCTATAAATTCATCCACGGATGCACAGGCTTCAATCACAGCCCTGGTGTATGATTGTCCCAGGAAGGCAATATGCATTTCAGGATGCCTGGCCTTGATTAATCCCACCAAAGGTAATGTAAGTACCACATCTCCTATGCTATCGGTTCGGCTAATCAACAGCTTTCCAGCGATTCCGGTCTGTTTCATTTGTTGTCGTTTTTGGCCGATTGTAATAATCTGATCTTCTTATACTTTAAAAAGGTGGCATAAGCTGATACACGCGAAATAGTGAACCCGGCCGCACCATCCAATACCCCAAGTTTGAGTATATAATCGCGCAGGAATTTTATCACAGGGCTAAGATATAAAGTAATGAAACCCGCTCTTTTCCCTTGTTTAAACTGAGATTTTGCCAGAACATCGGTAAAATAATGTACCTGCCGGTAATGATCATCAAGTGTATAATAGCTATAATGAAGAATATTGCCGCTTAAATATCCGGTCTTTTGGTTGCCGGTAATCAGTTCATACTTATCGTGAGGGTTTACTCCACCCCATCGGCCTTTTCGCGAATCCCACAGCCTGAGCTTTTTATCGGGATACCAACCACAATGGTAAATCCATTTTCCACAATAATTGGTCAAACGGTTCATATAATAGCCATCGTATTGCCAATTTTCTTTTACTTTCAAAATAGATTCTTTCAAAGTGT
>JAQVEI010000078.1 GCA_028697695.1 Lentimicrobiaceae bacterium | reverse complement strand
TTGAATAAAAGGTAATGGGTGCCTGATGTAATATCCCTCCCTGATTCAGACGCATTAGAATGCCCAATACTATAGAGGCCACAAATAAAGTGAGCACAGCGATAACCCATATCGAAGTTATTTTTTTTAGCTTTATCGATTCCATAACTTTATGTTTTAGGATTTTACTTAACTGTAAAAGATGAACGCATGAGCTGATGTGCTACGCCGCAATATTCCAGGCAAAGTATATTGTATACACCGGGCTCTTCGAATTTGTGGCGCAGCCGGTTTACATACCCGGGCATGGCCTGGGTTTGGGTTACCAGCCGGTTGGATGGGTCATAAATGGCAAAGCCATGATTTACATCAAAACTTGTTACTCTAAACTCAATAACCTCATTCACAGGCAACTCAATCTTCTGCCCGGATGGCTTTTCGCGCTCAATGGCATTCTCTGATAAAAAGAATGAAAACTGAATAGCTGCTACATGAATGACTTTGGCCGGCGTTTTGTCCGCAAATGCAAAGTAGGGTGATTTTGGAATGGTCACAGAAGCAAATATTCCCATGATAATGGTAAGGATAAGGAAAAACCAAAAGCGTTTTTTTAATGGGTTCGACATTCCCTGATCTGTTCTTTTTGACGAGAGGTAGATGTATGTAAACACTATTAAAGCAATACCCATCAGGAAAAGAAAAAGAAGTAGTATGGAACTTTGGTGCATGATTAAGGGTTTGTTAAAGTGAATGAATCTATTAGTTTTGTTTACTGTTATGTGTTGGAAATTCTTCTGCAAGCAATAGCTCAATGTCACGTATCAGGCGATCTGCTTCATCGGCGTTGGTTCCATCATAGGCACCCCGAATATGTTTATCGGTGTCAACCAACAAAAAAACGCCACTGTGAATAAACCCTCCGGGCGCTGTGCTGTCGGCAAAAGCGGTGGCAAAATAGCTGTGGTTGGCTATGGAAAAAATACTATCCCTGTTTCCGGTTACGAAAAACCAGCGCGTATTGTCGATGCCCAGCTCACGGGTGTAAGCATGCAGGCGGGCTACAGTATCGTTGGCCGGGTCAATAGAGTGAGAGAGAAAATAAACATGAGGATTGTCGCTGTAAGCATCGTACACCCGCTTAAGCTGCCGGGTCATTACCGGGCAGATGGTTGGACAGGAAAGAAAGATAAAATCAGCAACATAAATCCTGTTCTTAAATGTTTCGTCTGTAATAACAAGGCTGTCCTGATTTATAAATGAGAAAGGGCGGATAGCCGCGTAAACGGTATCGTTTCCTTCAATGTAGGTTGTGCCAAAAACGGGAAGTTTTCTTTCCTGTTCGCTGCAGGCAATCAACAATAGGCATGACAGTATGATAAAAGTTGTCTTTTTCATAGCGCATTCAAGGTTAAATCAAAGGTGCACTTTTCAGTGCGCGACAGGCTGATAGCTGCCGGGAGTTTTTCTGAAACTTATTGCCAGGCGGTTCCAACCGTTAATGGCAATAATGGCCATCGTTAAAGCCATAATGTCTTTTTCATTAAAATGTTGGCGTGTAGCCTCATACAGTTGGTCCGGTATTTCATTTTGAGCTATCAGGGTCACCGCTTCTGTCCAGGCAAGGGCAGCTCTCTCCCGTTCACTATAGAATGGTGTTTCGCGCCACGCACTCAGGGCGTAGAGCCGTTGTTCCGTTTCACCGCCCAAGCGAGCATCTTTGGTATGCATGTCCAAACAATATGCACAACCATTCAACTGGGAAGCCCTGGTTTTGACCAACTCGTATAAAGAGCGCTCCAAACCGGAATCTTCCACATATTTTTCCATGGCAAGCATGGCCTTAAAGGCATCGGGAGCAACAGTGGCGTAGTTTAATCTCTCTTTCATGGCATTGTTTTTATTGATGGAGTTTAAAAAAGCAGCCCAGGTATAAAGAGTGTGTTCTGTTTTTGACACGCGGTTTAGACTTCATCTGCTTTGATAAAATGTGCTCCGGCTTCTTCCATTTCGGCTTTGGCCTGTGGCACATCATTGGGGTGGGCGTTGATGCCCTGAACGGCATCTTCAACAACAAAGGTTTTAAACCCTTGTCGCAAAGATTCCAATGCAGTTTGCTTAACACAATATTCAGTTACAAGGCCTGTAACATACAATTCACTTACCTGTTTTTTTCTCAGGTATTCGGCCAGGTTTTCATTGGTAGCTTCAAAAGCAGAGTATCCATCGTCCTTGTCATCTGTACCTTTTAAAAATACTTTTTGAATTTTGGCTGAATTCAGACCCGGATGGAATTCAGCTCCGGAAGTTTTACGCACACAATGTGCCGGCCATTTCTCAAAATGTACCGTGGATTCCGGATGCCAGTCTTTTGATGCGACAATCAAATAAAATTTATTCATTAATTTATTGATTACGGGAACAATATGGTCGCCTTCGGGAGCCGGTAAGGCTCCTCCCGGACAAAAATCATTCTGTAAGTCAACAATTATTAAGGCTTTCATTTTAATTTTACTTTACTTTGGTGATTAAATGGTTTCTGAGATTAAGTAAGTCCTTGCTTAAACCTACTTTGTACAGGTGTGGGTATTCGAATCTCTTATGCTCATCGGGCAGTTGCGAAACCCTGAATTTACGGTAAGCAGATATTTCGGAAATACTCTTTTGGTCAACAGTTACTTCACCTTTATCCATAACTTTTGTGACAATGATTTCGCTTTTTAATCCCTTAACCGTGGTGTTCCTTTCGGGATACTGCGGGTGAAATATGGTATGAATATCATGTTCTTCTTCATGCGAAAGTGCTATGGCATCGGCATAAAATTTATTGTTCCCGTTATAATAGCGCAGCACTTTTTTTTCACCCGGCAGGGTAACTTTAATTAAATCGTCTGAGAGTTTAAGCGTTGGACGGTTGTTGATTAGGCTGAGCTTATACACACCATCGAGGGCAGCATCACTCTTACCGGTTACCAGGCTGGTGCCCACTCCAAACCAATCTATGGGTGCATTCTGCTCAATCAGACTTTTAATGATGTATTCATCCAATTGGTTGGATGCCACAATTTTAACATACTGCAGTCCGGCATCATCCAATTGTTTTCTGGCCATTTTGGAGAGGTAGGCAAGGTCGCCACTGTCGAGCCTGATGGCTGAAAGGCGTTGTCCTTTTTGTTCCATTTCTTTTGCAATGATGATGGCATTGGGTACCCCGCTGTTCAGGGTATGATAGGTATCCACCAGCAAAGTGCAACTTTTGGGATGGGTATTTGCATATTCTCTGAAAGCGAGCAGTTCATCTTCAAATCCCTGTATCCATGAATGCGCCATGGTGCCGGAAGAGTCGAGGCCATAGCGAAATGCACTATAGATATTTGAAGTGCTGTCCATTCCACCAATCACCGATGCCCTGCTGGCAGCGATAGCCGCGAAGCCCTGGGCCCGCCTCATGCCAAATTCCATCAGCAACCTGTTCCCGGCCGAGTGCCGGATGCGGTTGGCTTTGGTCGCGATAAGCGATTGGAAGTTGAGTACATTCAGGATAAGGGTTTCTAAAAGCTGAGTTTCAATAATCTTTCCTTTTACGCGCAACACCGGCTCATTGGGAAACACAAGCTCCCCTTCACGTGGTGCGTAAATATCGCCTGTAAAGCGGAAATTTTTAAGATACTCCAAAAAGTCGCTGCTAAAGCCCCGCTCATACAGGTAATCAATGGCCTTCAGGTCATATTTAAATTCAGCAATAATAGCGAGTAAATCCTGTAATCCGGCAAATACAGTGAAGCCAGAGCCAAAAGGATTCTTTCTGAAGAAATAATCAAAATTGGCAATGACTTCTTCTTTGTTTGATTTGAAGTAGCCTTCGGCCATTGTCAACTCATAATGGTCGGTAAACAGACCCATTGATTCATGCATAAGTCGATATTTTAAGCGGTTATTCCATTTCATCCATGGCAATAGCCGAATGAGCCAGGGCTGCACCTGACCGCATTTCAGCGGCTATCCATATGGCTTCCATTATCTCAGCCTTGCTGGCACCTTTGCGTAATGCCTGTTTGGTATGTGAACGAATGCACCAGGGACATTGCGTTACATGGGCCACAGCCACGGCAATGAGTTGTTTGGTTTTTTCAGGCAGTTCCCCCTCCTTGAAAGCAGCTTTGCTGAAATTACTCCAGGCTTGCAGTGTTTCGGGTGCCAAAGCAGCCCTTTTGTCGGCCATCTCTTTGGTTGCTGTTGGATACAAATTCTTTTCCATGATGATTGTTTTAAAAATCTGATGTTCGTATTTAATTGGCTTTTTTATTACCGTCAAAGAGGGGTTTGCTTTGTATTTGTTTTTAAAAAATCGTAAACCAGAAAGTTATTTTGGTTTTTTATTTAAAAACTGCCTCAGCACATACTGCAAGATTCCGCCATTCTGGTAGTATTCAACTTCAATTTTCGAATCAAGGCGTGCGATAGCCTCAAACTTGATTTCTTCTCCTGCATCGTTAACAGCAGAAACATTTACTTTTTTCAAAGGCTTCATATCCAGTGAAATTCCTGTAATGGAAAAAGTTTCCTTTCCGGATAAGCCCAGCTTTGTAGCCGTATCGCCCGGTTTGTATTGTAGCGGCAGTACGCCCATGCCCACCAGGTTGCTGCGGTGGATGCGTTCGTAACTTTCGGCCAATACCGCTTTTATACCAAGTAAAAAAGTGCCTTTGGCGGCCCAGTCGCGCGAAGACCCGCTGCCGTATTCTTTTCCGGTGAGTACTATAAGCGGTGTTTCAGCTTCCCTGTATTTTACGGCTGCATCGTACACACTCATCTCTTCGCCCGAAGGCAAAAAAGTGGTGTAACCACCTTCTTTTGAGGCCAGTTGGTTCTTAATACGCACATTGGCGAAGGTGCCGCGCACCATTACCTCGTCGTTTCCCCTGCGCGAACCATATGAGTTGTAATCTTTACGTTTTACTCCTTTGGATGAGAGGTATTGGCCTGAAGCAGAGTGCTCATCAAAGGCTCCGGCCGGCGAAATATGGTCGGTGGTAACACTGTCGCCAAGCATCAGCAGCGCTCTGGCATTATTTATATCCTGCATGGGAGCAGGCCGCTCAGAAATATCGTGAAAAAATGGAATTTCCTTGATGTAGGTTGAGCTATCGTCCCAATGATATAATTTTCCCGTAGGTACTGCAAGGTTTCTCCATATCTCGTTTCCATGAAAAATCTCATCATAATTTTTGGCAAAGTCTGTCGGAGCAAGCACTTTGCTTAAAATTTTATTGATTTCATCATCCGAAGGCCATATGTCTTTCAAAAACACCGGCTCCAGATTTGAGTCGAAGCTCAGCGGCTCGTTCATCAGGTCAATGTCAACCCGGCCAGCTATGGCAAATGCCACCACGAGCATGGGCGACATCAGGAAATTCATTTTAACCTGTGGGTGTATCCTGGCTTCAAAGTTGCGGTTGCCCGAGAGTACCGATGTTACCACCAGGTTGTGCTCATCCACTACTTTGGCTATATCTGCAGGCAAAGGTCCTGAATTGCCTATGCACGAGGTGCAGCCATAACCCACCAAATGAAATTGCAGTGCTTCCAAGTCTTTCATCAGGTCAGCTTTTTCCAGGTAATCGGTTACAACTTTTGACCCTGGAGCCAGTGAAGTTTTTACCCAGGGCTTAATGTCCAGGCCCCTTTCGCGTGCCTTGCGTGCAAGCAGACCGGCTCCAACCATTACAAATGGATTGGATGTGTTGGTGCAGGAAGTGATGGCTGCTATGGCTACCGCGCCATCGGAGAGCATGAATTTCTCCTGTCCACGGGTAATCCATACTGTTTTTAAGCCATTGATTTCACGTGATTCAACTTCTGAAGGAAGGGGAGGGGCATCTTTTGTGGCGGGTAACAGGTCGCCTCCTTCTCCTTCGAAGCGTGTAATGGACTTCTCAACATCTCTATCCTCCCGTGAAATGTATTTTCTGTAGAACGACTTTTCCAGGAGGTCAATAAACTTTTCCTTGAAGTCTTTGAGCAATATCTTATCCTGTGGCCGGCTTGGGCCTGCAACCGTAGGCTCAATCGTTGAGACGTCCAGTTCCAGTACATGGGTATAGGTAATTTTGTCTTCATTTTCCCGCCACAGCATATTGGCCTTACAGTACTGTTCCACCAGAGCAATCTGCTCAGGTGAACGGTTGGTTTTGGCCATATATTCCAGGGTTTTATCGTCAATGGGGAAATAAGTTATGGTGCTGCCAAATTCAGGTGACATATTGCCTATGGTTGCCCGGTCGGGTACCGAAAGGTATTCCAGTCCCGGGCCAAATACTTCTACAAATTTACCCACTACCCCATGTTTACGCAGTAAATTGGCAATGGTGAGCACCAGATCGGTTGCAGTAGAACCAAATGGTAGTTGTCCGGTGAGCTTCAGGCCGATAACTTCGGGCATAAGGAAATACACAGGTTGACCCAAAATGGCTGCTTCTGCTTCTATTCCTCCTACGCCCCAGGCTACCACGCCTATGCCATTTACCATTGGAGTATGGCTGTCGGTTCCCACCAAAGTATCGGGAAAAACTTCCCCATTTCGTTCAATTACACCTTTGGAGAGATACTCAAGGTTAACCTGATGGCATATTCCCATTCCGGGAGGCACTACGCTAAAATTATCGAATGAATTTTTAGCCCATTTTAAAAATTGATACCGTTCTATGTTGCGCTTGTACTCCTCGTCTATGTTACGCTTGTATGCATATGAGGTTCCAAAATAATCTACCTGTACGGAGTGGTCGATAACCAAATCTACTGGTATTAACGGGTTGATGGTTTCGGGGTCACGTCCTTTGCGGGCTACTTCTTCCCTTAGTGCAGCAATATCTACCACGGCGGGCACTCCGGTAAAATCCTGCATTAACACCCTGGCCGGCTTAAAAGGTATTTCCTTATCGCTGCCTTTGGGCTTCCATTGTAAAAGGGTTTCTATATTTTCGCCGGTAACTGAGAAATCATCAAAATTCCGCAAAGCATTTTCCAGTAAAATGCGAATGGAGAAAGGCAGTTTATTGATGCTGTAACCCTGCTTCTGCAATTCGGGAAGGCTATAGTAGTTATAGATCTTTCCCTGAAATGTTAATGGTTTCCTGATGTTAAAAATATCCTTTTGCATGGTAAAAATTTATATAGTTAAAGTAATATGAAAAAGCGTAAGAATTTTTATTGTTAAAACTCCTCTTTGACAATATACTTATCATTCACACCCAGTTGATGCAGATAATCTACCATTATATCCATCATCGGGTCGGGACCGCACACGTAGTAATATAGGCCTTGCTCCGTATGTTGTTTTAAAAGATTCAGGTCAATATACCCATGGGCGTATCCGGTTTTTTCTTCGTGAGACAGGATATTTACAAAGTTATCGCCCAGTATTTTGCTGAATTCATCTTTGTTGATAATGTCTGCACTGGTTTTATTGGCAAAAATAAGCTTGTTGTTGCCAATTTCATTTTTGCTGTGCAGATGTCTGAAGATAGCGATAAATGGAGTAACGCCTGCACCACCGGCAATAAAAACGCCCGGGCCTTTATAGTTAATGGTACCCCAGGGTTCGCCTACAATCAATTCGTCGCCTGCTTTTAAGTTTAGCAATTCATTGGTCACCCCTTTGTGTTCGGGATAAGTTTTGATGGTAAATTCAAGGTAATCGTCAGAGGGCAGGCAGGTGAAAGTGAAAGGCCGGAGCTCGAACTCCCAGTCCTTTTTTTTGATGGCAATTTCTGTGGCCTGACCCGGCTCAAATTCAAATCCTTGTGGTTTTTCAATCCTGATGCGCAATACATCATGGGTGGCATTTTCAACCGATTTAACTTTTAAAGTAAACTGTTTCATGGCTTTAGGATTGGTTATCGATAAATGTATTAATTTTCTTCATTAAGTCTTCCACTTTAAAACCTCCTACCTGGCTGACTACTTCAAGGGTGGCAATCTCTTTCATGGTATTAAAAATGGCGGGATTGTTTAGTTTTTCATATTCGGGAGACAGGCTAATCATATAATCCTTTAAAGCGGGGTATTGTTCAATGAGATCTGCAATCATTGTGTTGGGCGTAATGCCATGCCGGTTGCCATGCGAAGCGCGGATGTCATCCCCTTTGCCTGTTTTGTGGCTGTCCCATTGCAGCAGGCGGCGGCTTCCTTTCAGTTTACGGATATGGGCAACCTCTTGCATGGATTCAAGCGTTCCCTTATAGTTGCCCTGTTCGTCGCGCAAAGCAGTGAAAGTAATATAGATGAATGAATCGCCCCGGTCGAGCCAAAACTCAGCATTATCCTGTTCTCCTTTGCGGAAGGCATTGATAATGCCTTCTACCATGTGGAGGCTTTCGCGGGGGTGGCAGTTTTGAACCTTACGACCTATTACTCCTGCACTTCTTGGAAATATCCGGTGTTTGGTGTCGGTATAAAACCGAACTTCATCATTCTCATCCACAAATGAGAGGTCGACCTGTAAATGCTGATAAATCAGGTTAATCTGCTCCAGGGTAATT
>JAQVEI010000077.1 GCA_028697695.1 Lentimicrobiaceae bacterium | reverse complement strand
AACACCAAAGAGTAAATGGTTGCTTTACGGGGTGAATGCGGGTTTGCCTGCAAAGAATCATTAATGGGCTTCGGCGGAAAGTACAGCGTCGTATCCTGAGCTTTCAATATACAGGGAGCTACAATCAACAGCAATAGGAGTGCAAAATAAATGCCCTGTTTGCTTGCCATTGAAAATGTACCGGCTTGTTTCATGAATTTGGGTTACCGCTTATGTGTTTAACGGTTGAGCAGTTCAGAAAGTATATTTTCAAGCTGTTTTTGCGAATTGAAGTTAATGGTAATATTGCCTTTGCCTTTGTTACCAAGGTTTACATTTATTTTTGCTGATAAATGCTCAGCCAGATTGTTGCGCAGGTGTTCAAGCTCAGGGCTTAGTTGTTGCTTCACAGTTTCTTTTCGTGCCGTGGTTTGCTTGTTCAGGTTGCGGGCAATTTCTTCAACCTCTCTCACCGACAAGTCTTTGGAGATAATATTGTGCAGAATGGTGAGCTGGGTTTCTTCATCTCCAATATTGATGAGCGCACGGGCATGTCCCATACTTATTTTGTTGTCACGTATGGCTACCTGTACTTCTGCAGGTAGCTTAAGCAACCTGATGTAGTTGGTAATGGTTGAGCGATCCTTTCCTACGCGTTGGCTCAGTTCTTCCTGGCTAAAATCACATTCGTCGAGCAATCGTTGATAACTAATGCCTACTTCAATGGCGTTGAGATTTTCACGCTGTATGTTTTCCACCAGCGCCATTTCGAGCATTTGTTGGTCGTTTGCAATGCGAATATAGCATGGCACTTCTGTCAACCCTGCAATTTGGGAGGCTTTCAGTCGTCGCTCTCCCGAAATGAGCTGATAGTTGTCGTAGCCCATTTTACGCACCGTAAGTGGCTGAATGATGCCCTGCTCCCTGATGGAGTCGGCCAGGTGGTTAAGGCTTTCTTCGTCGAAAACGCTTCGCGGTTGAAAAGGGTTGGCCTGAATTTGTGAAATAGGCAATGAAGCTATGGCTCCGGCCACAAAACTTCCGGAAATATCCTGAGATGTAATATCGGTTTCAGGACTCTCAAGTATAGCACTGAGTCCTCTGCCAAGTGCTTTCTTTTTAGGATTCATGTTGGGTGTCAATTTGTTTTTCCGCAGCCTTCATTTGGGTCAATTCATTTTTTTGAAGAATTTCACGGGCCAGATTGAGGTAGTTGATGGCGCCGCTGCTGTTGATGTCATGCATAATAATGGTTTCTCCAAAACTCGGGGCTTCACCCAATTTTGTATTGCGGTTGATGATTGTTTCAAAAACCATGTCCTGAAAGTGTGTCTTTACTTCATCCACTACCTGATTGCTCAGCCGCAGGCGTGAATCGTACATGGTAAGCAATATGCCTTCGATATCCAGTACCGGGTTTAACTGCTTCTGTACAATTTTAATGGTATTCAAAAGCTTTCCCAATCCTTCGAGGGCAAAATATTCACATTGTACCGGCACAATAACGCTATCGGCTGCCGTGAGGGCATTTACCGTAATCAGTCCCAGCGATGGGGAGCAGTCAATAACGATGAAGTCATAATTGTCGCGGATATTATTCAATACCCGTCTCAACATCTTTTCACGGTTAGGCTGATTGATCATTTCTATTTCAGCGCCTACCAAATCAATATGAGCCGGTAGCAAATCCAGGTTGGGTGTGTCGGTTGTAAGTATGATATTTTGCGGAAGTACCTCATCCATCAGGCATTCGTAAATGCTGGTTTTGATGTTTTTAGGATCAAAACCAACGCCCGAGGTGGCATTGGCCTGAGGGTCGGCATCCAAAAGCAGGGTGCGGTGTTCAAGTACAGCGAATCCTGCCGCCAGATTTATGGCAGTGGTGGTTTTACCAACGCCTCCTTTTTGATTAGCAATAGCAATAATCTTTCCCATCTGATAGTTAATCGGCTGATTTAGTAATATTTGACTTTACATTGTAGTGCCTACAATCGAAAGGCAAAGGTAGGCCTTTTATGCTTTCGGTTATTCGCCAAAACCAAAGTGTTGATAACTTTGCGTATGAATACAATTGAAAATCGCCGGTATAAAGAGCTTGTATCTGAACAATTTACCGGTAAGCATAAGCAGGCTAAAATTCAAAAGTTGCTAGTCAAACTCAGCATCCCTGTCCGACTGCGATTGTTCACGCGGTTCTATCGGTCCGTCTTCCTTTTCAACAAAATCTATAACATCTCTTAAACCGTTGATGAAATTCTCAAAATCTTCCCTGTAGAGAAATATCTTGTGTTTTTCATAAAAGAACTTGTCTTCATCATCACTGTATCTGCGTTTGCTTTCGGTGATGGTCAGGTATTTTTCATCTGATTTGGTGGTCTTTACATCAAAAAAATAGGTTCTTTTACCGGCTTTGATTACTGTAGAATAAACATCTTCCTGCTGCCTTCTTCTGCTACTCTTGTCTTCCATTGAAAAAAATGTTATGTAGTTAATACGCAAATGTATTAATTAAATTAATCAATGTACAAGGAAAAAGGATAAATTTATGAACAGCCGTGCTTTTTCAGTAATGGATACCTTAAGCTTAAATCAAACTATCAAAAAAATTTGAGCGATATTTTAAAAATTTCCTCACTTATCCAATACTTTCTTTGTGAATAATTGTTTTTAAGAGGAATAAAACAATGGACTTGATGTCAATTGGAATTGTCATAAGATTTCTGGCAGGTAAGCTGGTTGAGGGTCTTTTAATTTTTCAATGATACAACCGCTTGTAAATCAGTAATCAACTCTTTCATCCATGTAAAGTCACATTTATTGGATTAAGGATGGGGCAAAAAAAGATTACTTTTGCAGTTTCAAATTACGATAAGTTCATTTATTTCAACAATTATGCTTAGCAGACGGCACTTGCGCGTAAAGGTAATGCAATCACTCTATGCCTGGTTTCAATCAGGTGAAACTCAGTTGCCTCACTTTGAAAAAATGCTTACCACCAGCATAGAAGACATCTACTCACTCTACATCTATTTGCTTTCTGCGCTGAATGAAACCCGTGACTTCGCGCTCAACCGGATTGAAGATGCGCGGCAGAAGCTTCTGCCCACTGCTGAGGACCTAAATCCCAATCTTCGTTTTGTTGAAAATACATTCTTAGTACAGTTGGATAACAACAGTCAGTTGCGCAAACTCATTGCCCAGCAGAAGATTTCATGGGCAGATCATCAGGATATTATACGTAAGTTGTATCAACACCTGCGTGAATCCCGGGAATTTCAACAATACATGCAGGCACCTAAAGCGACCTACCGGCAGCACAAAGAAATAGTATTGTTTTATTTTGGAGAAATAATGCTGAGCAGTGATGCATTTCTAAGCCTTTTTGAAGAGAGAAGCATACATTGGGCGGACGATATTGACACGGCGGCTACTATGGTTGCAAAAACCCTGCGAAAATGGGAAGCCGGCTATGATGAGTTTACCGAGCTTCCGGCCCTGATGATTAGTCCGGATGAAGAAGGAGATGATCTTATGCGTGATTTTGTACTCAGGTTGTTTCGCCAGGTGATAGTGAGGGGAGAGGAAACTTCGGCACTTATTGCAGGGCGCGCACAAAACTGGGATCTTGAACGTATCGCTTTGCTGGATATCATCATTCTAAAGATGGCTCTAGCGGAATTTCTGGATTTTCCATCTATTCCTGTGAAAGTTACCATTAATGAGTACATAGAAATTTCAAAAGATTACAGTACGCCCCGCAGCCGGCAGTTTGTAAACGGTATGCTTGACAAGCTGGTAGCCGATTTAAAGGCGGAGCAAAAGATTAAAAAGTCAGGACGGGGACTCATAGAATAAATTTGCATTTATGTCTGAAGTCATTATACGGCCTTATCATGCAGATGATTATCTGCAGGTACAAGCTTTTTGGGAACGAAACGGCCTGGGAGAAGCGGAAAGAGGCGATAAAGCATTGATTGTTGCTAAAACCCTGGCAGCAGGCGGGCATCTGCTGGTAATGACTACAGCCAGCGGTGTTATCATGGGAAGTGCATGGCTCACCAACGATAAAAGACGCACTTATCTGCATCATTTTGGTATCGACAAGCCCTATCGCCACAAAGGTTATGCAACACGGTTGTTAAAAGCGTGTCTTGAACTTGCCGTAAAAGACGGGTATCAGATAAAAGTTGAAGTACACCGTTCCAATAGCATCTCGTTGCATTTGTTCAGAAAAGCCGGGTTTGAATACCTGGGCGATTATGAAGTTCATATTGCCAGAGATATCAATAAATTATAATACTGAGAACGAAATATCGGTTGCATTAGGTAGTTTTAATTAACTTTGTAGCCATTTATGAATTTTCAAAAGCGACACTAAAATGAAATGCAATCGGCTAAAATACCTCTTGCCTGTTTTTATGGTTATGATGGTGTTGGGGTTTTCTTCCTGCCAGAATCGCTCATCTGACAGTGCACTGTCGGGCGATATAGTGAAAAATCCACATACAGCGGATGGCAAAGAAAATGCCAGGATGCCCTTTATGGAGTTTGAAAAAGATTTTCATGATTTTGGTAAGCTTATTCAGGGCGAAAAGGTATCCTATGCGTTTAAATTTACCAATACCGGTAAAACTGACCTGATAATTGCAAAGGTGAGCACCTCCTGCGGTTGTACTGTACCCGATTATCCCAAAACACCTATAAAACCGGGGGAGACAAAAAAAATTGACGTAAAATTTGATTCGGAGAACCGTCGTGGATTCCAGAATAAAACGGTTACCATCATCAGCAATGCTCAGCCTGCAACCCGTGTGTTGCGCATTAAGGCTCAAATTGTTTTACCGGAGGAACAATAAATTAATCATACTAACTAAAAAAAACAATGCACATGTTCACATCTCTACTTTTAAAGGCATCTTCGGGCGGCGGAGATTACAGTTCTCTGATCTTCCTGGTACTCATTATGGTTGTTTTTTATTTCTTTTTCATCCGCCCACAGGCCAAGAAAGCAAAAGATTTAAAGAAATACCGTGAAGCGCTTAAAAAAGGTGATCGGATTGTAACTATTGGCGGTATTCATGGCAAAATAGTAGAGGTACAGGATACAACTTTTACTGTTGAGGTAGAAGATGGTTCGAGGCTGAGAATTGAAAAATCGGCTGTGGCAGGTGATGCCACCGACCAATTGGTTAAGTAAAAACAAAACAACGGTTTAACCGGTTGTTGTAAATAAAACGCCGGCACTTGAAAGAACTGATTCCATTTTTGTTCAGGCGAAACCGTAAACCTATGGACGGAAAGCTTAGAGAAAAGCTTTCCGTGTTTTTGTTTTGCCTTTTTTTCTCCGTTATTATGTGGGGGCTTATCAAGCTTTCCCATGAATACGATGTTACCTATAAATATCGCATTCAACCAACGGGTATGCCCGAAAATATGGTGTTGGTATCTCAACCAGACTCTGTATTGTCTGTGAGCATACGGGGGTCAGGTGTTGAGCTGTATCGTCGTCTTTTCTCATCGCGGATGCGAAACCTTCCGCTCTCATTGGAAGGTGGAAGGGTGAAATTCAGCAACACACACTCGGTTTTGGCAATTCGCGCATCGAGCCTGCGCCCGCAGTTGGTAGCCGATTTGCCCGCCGGAGCCATCATTACAGGACTGGAACCCGATACACTCAGGTTTATTTTTAAACCCAGCTATTCCAAACTTATTCCTGTACTGCCTCAGCTTAAATTGCAATTTGTATCGCAATATCAGCTTTATGATTCTGTTCAGCTTATTCCTGATTCGGTTATGATTATGGGTATGCGCGAAATTGTGGATACCATAAGACAGGTCTACACGGAACAGAAAAACTTTCGTGGATTAAATGAGGATGTTACTGCCCGCCTCAGCTTAATTGTTCCTGAAAGTTATCCGCCGGTGCGGCTTATGTCAGACAGCATCACTGTTAAGTTAAAAGTGGAAAAATTTACAGAAGCTCAAATACTTTTACCTGTGCGTCTTGAGGCGGGCGAACATGAAATATCCTACCGGCTCTTTCCTGAAAATGTAAAAGTTACCTGCAGGGTCTCTTTGCGTGATTATGACAAACTTGACGCTTCACTATTTTCGGCAGTGGTTTACTACCAGGACATTCATGACAATCCAAATACCCGTATTCCGGTAGAAATTGTGAATAAACCCGATTTCGTGAGAATTATCCGCATTGATCCGGATAAAATTGAATACCTTATCATGCAATAAATCTCAGCCACCATCCATTGCTATTTACTCGCTGAGGCTTAATTCCAATGCGCTCTACCTGTTTGTTCCATTCATGGGCGAAGTCCAATCATTTACCAACCGGCTGAATACATTGTTTTTCGTGCATTTTGTACAAAAAGTTATAAGCTGCCGGGGATTTAATAAAAAAAATGGTTAGGTTTGTAAATAAAAATACCGGCCATGTTAAAAGTAGGACTTACAGGAAGCATTGGAAGTGGAAAATCCACCGTGGCCCGTGTTTTCATCAACCTGGGCGTTCCGGTTTACATTGCGGATATTGAAGCGAAAAAAATTTTAAACCTGCCCGGGGTTGTTGCGCAGGTAGTTGAACTTGCCGGGGAAGATGTGCGTTTATCCACCGGTGAAATAGATCGCAAACAACTGGCAGCCAAAGTTTTTAGCAATCCTGCAATGCTTCAGTCATTAAACAATATTATTCATCCCAGGGTAAGGGCTCATTTTAACGAATGGGTAATCGCGCACAGCGGACATGCCTATGTGATGCAGGAGGCGGCTATTTTGTTTGAATCCGGAGCCTACAAAAATTTTGACAAAATTATAGTGGTGGCTGCACCGCTCAATGAGCGTATTGAACGGGTAATGCATCGGGATAAAGTTACACGCGAGGATGTTATGGCCAGAGTTGAAAATCAATTGCCACAGGAGGAGAAAATAAAAATGGCCGACTTTGTTATTATGAACAGTGACCGGGAAAGAGCATTAACCCGTGCGCTGGAAATTCATGAACAACTGAAAGTATTGGCTGCAGCAAAAGTGATTTAAAAGAAATAAACAATATGGAAGAGTTGAATTTAGGTATTGGCTCCAGAGTGGAGCATCCGCAATTTGGAAAAGGCGTTATTATTCAGGTGCGCTCTGATGCTTGGGAAATTACATTTATTGAAAACGGTACCCGGATTATCCAACGTAATTATGATGGTTTAAGGGTGATGGAGGGCGTAGAAACACCATCAGATTTGGCTACTTACGAAAAAATGGAAAAAAGCCTGATCCGGGTGCTGAGAAGATTTACTGATCTTCAGGAAACAGTGCCTATGGGGAGCCGGTGGACCGGCGGTAGAATGGTGTTATATCCGGGAGATACAGCACTTAAAGAAAAGGAAATACCCATAGATGCTTTCTTTCATAAAATAGTTATGGTACGTGACCGTTTGCGCGTTATGGAACAACGCATTAATGCCAGTACCCTGGACGATGAAGATAAAGTAAATTTGCAACAATACATTACTCGCATTTATGGTAGTCTTACTACCTTTAATGTGTTATTTAAGGATAAAGAGGATTATTTTACCGGCGAAAAAGGCGGGAAGTCCGATTAGGCTTTGGCTTTTTGAATCACCGTAAGGCATTATATGATGCCTGTGGATTCATGATGGTTGAAACGTGTTAAATTATGACTACTCAAACTTTTTATTCATACTGCTGTTATTGTTGCCAACTGTATAAATATAAATAAAATCTGTAAAAAATGGTGTTTGATCTGCAAATGATTCGGGATGTGTATGCCCGGTTGCCTGAAAGAGTGGATAAAGCCCGGCGTATGCTTAACCGGCCTTTAACCCTAAGTGAAAAAATATTGTATGCCCATCTTTATCCGGGAGAACACCTTAAACCTTACCAACGCGGAGGCGACTATGTAAATTTTGCGCCCGACCGTATTGCAATGCAGGATGCCACGGCACAGATGGCCTTGTTACAGTTCATGAATGCCGGACGCAACACTTCAGCAGTACCGGCTACCGTGCATTGCGACCATCTGATTCAGGCACAGGTAGGTGCTGGTCCCGACCTGGAAGTTGCCCTCAAACAAAATAATGAAGTATTTGATTTCCTGCAATCGGTATCCAATAAATATGGTATTGGCTTCTGGAAACCGGGTGCCGGAATTATTCATCAGGTTGTACTTGAAAATTATGCATTTCCCGGTGGGATGATGATAGGTACCGATTCCCATACAGTAAATGCAGGAGGCCTTGGTATGATAGCCATAGGTGTTGGGGGTGCCGATGCTGTGGATGTAATGGCCGGCATGGCCTGGGAACTTAAAATGCCCAAACTGATTGGTGTAAAACTTACCGGCAGGCTAAACGGATGGACTTCGGCCAAAGACGTTATACTGAAAGTGGCCGGAATCCTTACAGTAAAAGGTGGTACCGGCTCCATTGTTGAATACTTTGGCGAAGGTGCCGATTCAATATCAGCAACAGGTAAAGGTACCATTTGTAATATGGGTGCTGAAATAGGTGCAACCACCTCGG
>JAQVEI010000076.1 GCA_028697695.1 Lentimicrobiaceae bacterium | reverse complement strand
TACCTATCTGGGCAGATTTTACATGATGTACTTTGCCACGCTCCTCCCCTTTTTCTTGGTAAATGGGGCATTGACAGGATTGTTTACCCCAGAGCCGGTGGTCTGGTATGACGACACCAAAAACCTGGGCATAAGGCTGAGTACCATACCAATAGAAGATACGGTGTATGGGTTGTTTATGCTGTTGCTAAACACCACTATTTACGAATGGCTTCGCTCCCGGAAGACCCGCCGGGTTCCTGAGAATCAGACAGTCGTTCACCCAGTCTCCTGAAATCGGCACCGGATGGATTCTGGAAGACCTGTAATCCGAATTCAGGTATGGTGGCCAGCAGATGGTCGAATATATCTGACTGTATATCTTCATAGAGTGCCCAGGCCTGTATCTTACTAAAAACGTATATTTCAAGAGGAATACCACTGGCCCCGGGTTGCAACTGCCGCACCAGGAAGGTCATCTCCTGGCTTATGTTGGGATTGCTTCGCAGATAAGCGGATATATAGGCCCTGAATATACCCAGGTTGGTTTGACGACGCCCATTTACCAATACCCCGTCATCAATTTTGTTTTTTTCGTTATACGCGCTCAGTTCTTTTTCTTTATGATTCAGATATTCACGGATTAACTGAATTTTTTTGAACTTTTCCAGTTGGGCGCCGGAGGCAAACTTTACGCTGTTCATGTCAATGTTGATGGAGCGTTTGATGCGTCTGCCACCCGATTCTTCCATTCCCCTCCAGTTGATAAAGCTCTCGGAGACCAGTGAATAGGTGGGTATAGTGGTTATGGTTTTGTCCCAGTTTTGTACTTTAACCGTGGTAAGAGAGATATCTATTACCATACCATCGGCGCCTGACTTGTCCATCACAATCCAGTCGCCCGGACGTACCATATCATTCACTGACATTTGTATGCCACCCACCAGTCCCAGTATCGGGTCTCTGAAAATTAACAGAAGCACTGCGGAAAATGCACCCAGACCTCCCAGTAAATAAATCGGTGACTTGCCGATAAGCATGGAAATAACAAAAATGGCACCGATGATAAACAATACAATTTTAAATACCTGAAGATAACCCTTTATGGGTTTGGATTTTGACACCTCAAAGCCCTGGTAAATATCGTAGATAGCATTAAGAAATGCATTCAACAGCGAGATAATCACGGCTACAATATAAATTTGAGTAACCAGAAGTATCCGCTCCATCCATACCGGAAACTCACTTAATGTGACGGGTATAACAACAGCAAGCATCAATCCGGGAACCAGCAGCAGGGCTTTATTAAACACCTTGTTGTTGAACAGGGCATCATCCCAGGTAGTATTCGAACGCCTTACCACTTTACGGATGATACTGATTACTATGTATTTAAGCACATAGTACAAAACAAGAATAATTACTACGGCAATAATAAAGTCCGTAATGTCGCGGACATTTTCAGCCATTTCGACGGAAAAGCCATTGCGGGTCATCCAATTTTTAAAAAATGAACCAATTTGAATCAAAACCATAACATTATTTTTTATTGATGGCATCTAAGGCCGATGCCCTGAATTTTACAATTTTTATGGGTTGGTCGTGACGGTAAAGATTAAAATCATATACCGTGTGGTAAACGCTGTCAGGCAGCATGCGCGGGTCGAGGTAGTAATAATCGGTAGCATTGAACCCTTCATACTGATGCTTTAGTAACTGCATTTTACCCAGCGTAATATAAAACGATGTAGCATGCTCTGTTTCAGAATCCTTAAAGATATGCAGGGGCTCTTGGCCGGTAACCTCAGCAGCCTTGAGTGCTCCGATTTTATGTATTTGAAAATCATCGTAGCGCGGGGGTACTATAAACCAGTCGAAGCCCACCCTCACCATAAGCATGGCAGCGGCAAAGATAACCAGGCGCTGCTTTGGCAGGTGAAAATAAAACCAGGCCAGCGTCACCATGACTAGCAGCATTATGGCGGCTTTTAAATAAGCATAATCCACGAAACCGGTTATTCGCAGGAATGGCATAGGAATGGCCGCTACTGCGCCCAAAATCAACACACCCAGCAGAAAGTTTTCAACTATCCGGCTATACTTTCCTGCCTTGCTTCTATCCATAAAAAACATGTAAACCAAAATGGTAAAAAGCGGTGGAAAGAGCATAAAAATATAGCGCGGATACGACTCGGGCGAAGTCCAATAGATGATAATATTAAAAATAAATACTATAAAATTGAACCTCAGAAAAGGATGGTTGTGCAGGGTTTTTCTGAAATCGCGCCTGAAAAAGAATATCCATAATATAGACCAGGGGAAGAAATGATAGAACATTTCTATGGGGAAGGTAAACAGATGTAAAACAAACCTTTGCCACCCATAATTTATAATTGTTCTCTTTTCAGATTCGCTAAAAAGCGTTGTAAATACATTGTCGAGCGAATTGTAACGGATATACACCAGATAATAACCACCTACAATCACTAAAAAGAGACCAATTCCGGCAAAATGCCGCCAGCCAAACAGTTTTTTAAACTCACGGTTGTAGCTAAAAAATGCCAGAAGTGTGATGCCCTGAAACACCAGTGAAGGCAATCCCTTCATTAAAAAGGTAACAGAGGTAAGTAAATAGGACACGAGAAACAATGCCAGATACTGCTTTCGCTTATGGTAATGATAAATCAACATAAACGAAGTGTAAACCAGCCATGAGAAAGTGATGTCAATCAAACCCAGGAATGAATCCCAGAACAATATGCGGCCAGAGGTAATAAACAGCATAGCCACGATAAAGCCTTGTTTCGCGCCCAGTTCCCGCTTTACAAACCTGAAGATGGTAAACCCAAAAAGCAAGAGCGAAATTACTACCGGCAAGCGCAGGGTAAATTCCGAATAATTACCGCTGATTTTGTAGAATGCAGCAATAATCCAGTTGTACAAGGGTGGCTTATTGTAATAGAATGCGCCGTTGATGGTGGGTGAAATAAAGTTGTTGCTGATGATCATCTCAAGTGCTACAATGGCACGTGTGGGCTCATCTGTTGGGAAATTAATTGGCAGGAATCCCAGATGCCAGAACAAGGCAGGCAGCAACATGACGATACTAAACGCATAAAATATCCAGGGACGCTGACGGAAAAACTGAAGGACTTGTTCAAACATACATTATCGAAATATTTTAATTCTCCGATGACAAAATGGTCTTTAGAACCTTTGCTGTGTGCATACCGGAATGGCTTCAAAAGATTCTTAACAGGATTGTCATCCACCTGACAGTTTTACTTTATAACCCTTCTTTAGCAGAAATTCCATAATTTTCTGCCTTGCATCTCCCTGAATCAGAATTTCTCCTCCTGCGGCAGAGCCACCGGCAGCACAAAGGTTTTTCAACTGTTTGGCAAGATGGGACAAATCGGCCTCACTGCCCACAAACCCAGTTACAAGTGTAGCTTTTTTTCCGCCTTTCATTTTGCGGTCGAGCATAATCCTGAGATCCTGTTGCTGTGGCGGAAGGGTTTTCAATTCAGCTTCATTACCATCGGGTATATATCTAAAATCAGGATTTGTCGAATAGACAATATCCCGGTCTTTGTTGCTTTTATTAATGTGCTTCTGCATATTCCAGTTTTTATTGCGGCGCAATAATGTTCAACGAGGCGGGGTTAACTTTAATGTGTAACTGCTGTCCCAATTCCATAGGTTCCCCATCCACGTTTACCAAACGCTCGTGATTACGTGTAAGTTTAACTTCCCGTGCTTTGATGATTTCCACGTATTCCGAATGATTAATTTTTTTTCTAAGCAGCAAACCCACTACCTGTGGCGTGTAAATGTAAGGTACTTTTTTTACGATACACACATCGATAAAGCCATCGTCTATTTTGGCGTGGGGCGCAATAATCGTGTTGTAACCAAATTGATCGGTATTGGCAAAACTCACGAATAATGCCTCTCTTTCCACAATTTTACCATCAAGTTCAAGCCGGTAGCTGGCCGGTTGATAATCGGGATATTCTGTAGTGATGATGCGAAAATAGGAGAGAAATCCTCTTTGACCGGCATTGGCAAATTTGTGAGCTACCAGTGCATCAAATCCAACGCCCGCGATGGATACAAAAAATTCATCGTTGATGTTAACGGTATCTATTTTTTTTACTTTCACATGATTGATAAGTTCCAGCCCACGGTTCAGATCCAGGGGGATGCCAAGGTGGTGCGCAAGTCCATTGCCCGAGCCTGCCGGAATAATGCCAAGTATGGCGGGGCTGCCAGTTACCGCTCTGCCAATGCGATTCACGGTGCCATCGCCACCCACGGCCACTACAATATCCACCCCGGCCTCTATTGCCTTTTTGGTGGTGGCATATAAATCATCAGCCGAAGCACTTTCGTGAATGTTCCAATCAAAACGATGTTTATCCAGTATTTGCGGAATTCGTTCGACAAGACCGGCTTTGCGTCCCTGATTTACACCGGAAATTGGGTTAATAACAAACAATATGCGTAAAACAGAAACCGGTGAAACCATAATATCAGCACAATTGGTAAAGTATTTCCCGCAAAATTAAACATTTCCCCCGGAATCAAAAAACGGCATAGAGGTTACGCGCATTCTTCTGATTCCATTATTTCCCAAAGATTACGCTGATTTATTATTGTTTGATCAATACGGCGCACGGATGATGCTTCAGGATAAAACGCAGCAGTGGAATAGAAAAAGCCGTCTCAGGAATATTTTGAGACGGCTTTTTATATTAATCAGGTAATTTGATATTCAATTACTTCTGAACGATAACGTCCACTTTTGCACGGTCGCCACGGCTGTAAAGATCAACAATCTTTACCAAACCAAGTTTACCAGCCTGGGTTTTGAACAAAAATACACGACCATTTTCTCCGGTATCCACCAGGTTATTGATGATATCTTTGGTGCCTGTTAAGTTAAATGGAGGGAAATTGTAGGAATCTCCAATGGCATCAAACTGAGAAACAGAAATATCGGTAGTGTTGAATCTGGTTTGATTTTTTACACTCCAGTTTTTCACCTGAAGAGTAGTAATTGTCTGTAAATCTGCATTGTCAGGCGAAGCCAGGGAATTGCCATTGGTAGCTCCTTTGAAGAATATAAAATCAATCTTGGCCTGATTGGCAGGAGTGGCTTTGGTTTGTCCTACAGTGTAGAGCAATCCTTCGCTCGCTGAGAAGAAAGAACCTTCAGGATCATTCCATGAACCAAAGGTTACGTCTTTATATTTATTGATTGCCGATCCGGGATCTTCAATGGTTATTTTAAATGTCTTGGTGGTAGTCATACCGCCTTTATCGGTCAATTGGAAAGAGAGATTACCTTCACCAACGCCAGTAAATTTCATCGTACCATCCCAGTTGAATGAATCTGAATTCAGAGTAGTATCAAACATTTTTTCTGGTATGTTATTGGCGATAAAGTCGAGTTTAAAACGGGTTAGTTTGTTACCCGATACACTGCTTTTGTTTCCAATCACTCCAAATTTAATAGTTTCACCTACATTAATGGTCTTATCGTCAGAGGTATAATCTGAACCCCCTTTAAGTGTTAGTGATGGCCCCGGATCAATTGGATCATCGTCATCTGAAGAACATGAAGTAACAAACAGCGTGGCCGTTGACATAAGAAGTGCCATCAATAAAAAATTAATTTTTTTCATAGTTTTTTCGTTTTAATTGATTTTTTGAGTGGTTAGATTTAAGCTTTAAATTTTATTATTTCTGTCAAAACAGCGTTTATAGCATCAAAAAGCATTCCAAAGGTAGTTTATCCGGTTTAATTAATAAAAAACAGACATGCTGGCTGCCGCCTTAAAGCAAGCCTGTAATTTACGGCCTCATTTAACAGGATATTCAGGCAAAGGTTCATTATTTAAAAGTATTGAGTTAAAAATTATAATCAAAGTTGTAATAAGTGAATTATAAACCTAATCCACACAGTGTGGCAGGTTTTCTCTTTTTGTATAAAAACTGACAGGGATTTAAAGCCCGGTTCAGTTGGCCATGCATAGCTTTTAAAGTCAAAAAGCACATTTTATTGCAGCAAATTTAGAAATTATTTAAATTACAATTATAAGTTGTCAATATTTATTTAATTTTGACTGCCGCAGACAGAAACAACACACATATACACATGCTGCTATGAACAAAATTGTAGTTATTGACGATGACAGCATCATTCGCACTCTTCTTTCCAGTAGTTTATCCAAAGCCGGGTATCAGGTAATGACCGCCTCTGACGGGGAATCGGGGCTTGGGATAATCAACAAAGAGGATCCCGATTTGGTCATTACCGATTATCAGATGCCGGGTATTTCAGGTTTGGATGTGGTTATAAAGCTTCAGGAATCCCATCCCGGTTTACCGGTCATCCTGCTTACTGCTCATGGCGATGTGGCACTTACCATCCGATCCATACAGGTGGGAGCCTATGATTTTATAGAAAAGCCCATACAAATGCACGAGCTTTTAACCATTATCCGAAGTGGTCTCGAAATCTCTCATCAACGACGCAGCCTGAAGCAGGAGATATCGGCGGATAATCGTAAAAACATAGCAGACAATCTGGTGGTTGGTAAAACGCCAGTTATGCGGGAGATTTTCAAAAATATCGGCCGCATATCGCTGAACAGGGTAAATATACTGATAACCGGTGCCACAGGAACCGGCAAGGAACTGATAGCAAGGCTTATTCACTACAGCGGCATCACCAGGGATTATCCAATGGTAATTGTGAACTGCTCAGCCCTGAATGAAAAATTCTTTGAGCAGGAGATGTTCGGGTATTGTCAGGGTGCATTTCAGGGCGCAGAGACGGGTAAAACAGGTAAACTGGAACAAGCAGGCCAGGGTACCGTATTGCTTGACGACATTGCAGAACTCAGTGACAGCATGCAAACCCGCTTGCTTAGAGTACTGCAGGAACTGGTATTTGAAAAACCCGGCTGTGAAAATCCCGTACCCCTAAATGCACGAATCATTGCAGCCAGCAGCAAAGATCTGGAAGAGATGGTAAAAAATGGGAAGTTCAGGGAAGAACTCTATTACCGCCTAAAAGTATTTACCATTGCTTTGCCTGCGCTGAAAGACCGCAAAGATGACATACCCCTGCTCACTTCTCATCTTATTCTTAAATTAAACAGAAAATTAAACAAGAAGATCACCAAACTGGGAGAAGGTGTCATTGATTTATTGCTTGCACACGATTGGCCCGGCAATGTGCGGGAACTTGAAAACACCCTGATGCAGGCCATGATAATGACCCATGGAGAGGTGCTTGAAAAGGAAAGCCTGGTTTTAACATCACGCTACATGCCTGCCAAAGAACAAGATTTGAGATCTATTGCTGACATTGAAAAGGTACATATTAAAAAAATACTCGACCATTTGAACTGGAACAAAGTGGAAGCATCGGGTGTACTTAAAATTACACGGCCAACATTAAATGCAAAAATTGAAAAATACGGACTGCGCAAAGAATGAATTGCTGTCATAAGCCTGCCTTAATAAATCATTTTTAAAAAAAACCGGAACACCTAAAAATGGCATTCCGGTCTGTGCATCCTGTTTCAACTACGAATATCCTGTGGGTTACTCTTTCTTTTGGGTTTTATCTCCCTTGATGGCATCCTTGTATTCGATTTCATCATCTATAGTCCGCCTAAATGCTTCAATCCATGCATTGCGGAAGATGGCTCCAATGGCCGGCCATATCTCTGTGTCGGGATTATTCAAATCTCCTTCCAGAGGAACTTTGGTAGCAAGGGTTTTTGTTTTTTGATTTTTGATGATAAATCCGAAGAATTCTACAATTCCTTCCCATACCTTGGTTAAAAAGGGTTCTTCTTTTTCAATAAGCTCCACTTTGGTCATCAGGGGTTTTAGATACCCTTTGAGGTATCCATCGGCAATGGCAAACTCGCTGTAAAAGTTAAATTCACCTTGCTTAAAATCCAGTTTAGCATATTCCTGTGCAAAATCATTCAAAGCAGTCATGTCAACTTTTTCCAGTTTGAAAGATATATCGGCATCCGGAATTTCTTTGATTAGATTTACGCGTCCATCTATTGTCATATACCATCCTCCAGATCCTCCAGCACTTCGATGATATTGTCGATGCCGTCCACGGCCAGATGCTGTCCCTGAAATACCGCATTGGACTCTCCTCCGCAGTGGGCCCAGCCCACGCCGATCAACCCCGAATGCGCCAGTTTTTCCGGTTTATCGATGTTTTTCATCGCATAGATCAGGCGTTTGTAAATATCGGAGATCGCAAAAAAACCGTCCACCACAGGAGATTCCAGTCCGGCAGGGTTTCGTCCGGCGCTTACTTTGGCCGGACAGGGGGTGATGAAGAAGATACCGATCTTTTCCGGCGGCAGCCCGGTCCGCTCCACAGCCTCTTTGCGGGCCAGGATCGCCACGATCTCGAAAGGCGCACTGACCTTTGAAATGTGGGGGATCAGCTTGGGAAACCGCTGGCAGATCAGCCGCACGGCAGCCGGACAGGCCGAGGAGAT
>JAQVEI010000075.1 GCA_028697695.1 Lentimicrobiaceae bacterium | reverse complement strand
CCACCCTGGGAGTATGGGGCGATCCCTGCGTGGTGATCGACACGTTGGGGAACTTCTATTTCTTCCACCTGTCCAACCCTCCCGGCCCGGCATTTATCGACCAGATAGTATGCCAAAAATCTACCGATAATGGTGCAACCTGGAACAATGGAAAAGGCATTGGCTTTGTGCAGGGCAAAAATCAGGACAAAGAATGGGCAGTCGTTGACAGGAGTAACAACCACTTATATGTCGCCTGGACCCAATTTGACACATATGGCAGCACCAATCCTGCCGACAGCAGCATTATCTGCTTCTCACGATCGGAAGATCTGGGAGAAAGCTGGAGCTCACCCATACGTTTGAACAGAATGGCCGGGGATTGTATGGACAGCGACAATACTGTGGAAGGTGCTACACCCGCCATTGGCCCACAGGGCGAAATTTATGTGTCGTGGGCCGGACCCGAAGGAATACGTTTTAATCGTTCATCAGATGGTGGTCTTACCTGGCTGGAAAATGATATAGGCGTAAATGAAATGCCGGGCGGATGGGACTTTGGAATACCCGGGATATACCGGGCCAATGGATTCCCGGTAATTGGCTGTGATGCCGGCTACAGCGCCTACCGCGGCAATATATACATCAACTGGTCAGACCAACGCAATGGCGTTAATGATACGGACATTTGGTTTTCCCGCTCGGCAGATGGAGGCAATACATGGTCGGAACCTATGCGCGTGAACGATGACCCGCCCGGCAATCAACAGTTTTTTAACTGGATGAGTGTGGACCAGATTACCGGATACATATGGATTGTATTTTATGACCGCAGGAACCATAGCGATTGGCAGACCGATGTGTATGGCGCCGTCTCTAAAGATGGAGGAGATAGCTTTACGAACTTTAAAATCAGTGATGCGCCATTTTTACCGAATCCAAATATCTTTTTTGGCGATTACAATAATATCACGGCTCACAATAATATCGTAAGGCCGGTATGGACACGCCTGCACAACGATGAGCTGAGCATATACACCGCCATTATTGACACGGCTATGGTGGCCGTACCCGTAACTGAGCATTCATTAAGCCAGGCTGCGATGAACGTCCATCCCAATCCTTTTACCCAGAGTGTGAGCATTTCATTTAAGCTGATTCAGCCTTCGATGGTTAATCTGACCATTTACGATCTCACAGGCCGCCGCATGCTTAACCAAATACCAATGCAATGGATGGATGCAGGAAAATATGTTGAAAAATTTGATGCTGCCCGTTACCTTCTTAAAGCAGGAGTTTATGTGGCAGAACTTAGTATCAATGGCAACATACAGACCTATAAGCTGATATATCTGCCCTGATTGTCATGCAATTTTTGATCAATGCCTGCTTGCCCTGAATTTTTATGTATTTTTGCATCCGTTCGCATTATGAGCAGCGGCTCTCACTCTTTTAAACCACTATGGACGAGAAAGTTCGACAAATTCTATCTGGCGTCAGAGACATTGCATTTAAGTCAGGAGTTAAAAATCTACATTTCAAAGAAATTGCCCTAAAGCTGAATATTGATGAACAATTGCTTGAATCCTGCTTTACGAATGAAGCTCATTTGATTGAACGTTTGCTCGAGATTGAAAGAGAATCTTTTAAGTCAATTTTTGATGAATATAATTTTGAGCATACCAATGCCATCGAAATATTGCTTATCGTAAGTGAAGTCATGAGCATCCGCTTTCTCGATCTCTCCCCTTCGGTAACTTTTGAGCTGAAACAACTTTACCCCGAGGTTTATCAGACCCATCTTGAACAACGCATCGACTTCGTTTACAATAAAATGAAAATCAACATAGAGAAAGGCATACGACAGGGGGTATATCGTGAAGATGTAAGCATTGAACTGCTGGCACGATTGTATATAAGCCGCTTAATTGACCTGAATAACTTTGACTTCTTTCCACCCGAGCGTTTCTCCTTTAAGCTGATGTATGAAGTGATGTTCGACAACTTTATCCGGGGCATAGCCAACGACGAAGGCTTAAAATATTACAAGAAACGCCGCCGGTTTTACAAACTTTTTAACGCCGGCAATTAAACAATGCTTTTCAGCGAGCGTTAAAGGCCATTAAATTAAAGTTTACTTTGAGTGTGAAAAATTTCTGGCACACCCTATCTGCCCCCTTTTTTGCTTTGGCTCCTATGGAAGACGTTACCGATACGGTATTCAGGGAACTGGTATTGTCCACGGCGAATCCATATAAACTTCAGTTGCTTTTCACCGAATTTACTTCCGTTGAAGGTCTGTGCCATCCCAAAGGACGCGAAGCAGTAGCCCACCGGTTGCGGGTGAATGAGAGTGAAAGCGACCTCCTGAAACAAACCGGGGTGAAACTAATTGCACAAATATGGGGTTCTGATCCGGAAAAATATTTTGAAGCAGCCCGGTTTATTGCCGAAAACTACTCGTTTGATGGCATTGATATCAATATGGGTTGTCCGGTTGATAAAATCGTGAAACAGGGAGCCTGTTCGGCCCTTATCGGGCAACACAACCTGGTAACCGAAATAGTAGAGGCAACCCGGCAGGGCAGTCAACTGCCGGTAAGTATAAAGACCCGCACAGGCATAAAGCAACACCAAACCCAACCCTGGATTACTCACCTGCTCTCGCTTAATATCTCGGCCATCACCCTGCATGCACGTACACAAAAAATGCTATCGCTCAAACCCGCTGAATGGGAACAAGTTGCATTGGCCGTAAGCCTGCGTAACGAACTGAATGAACACATAAAAATAATTGGAAACGGCGACATCGAAAATTATGAACATGGCCTGCAACGTGTTGCAGAAACTGCCGCCGATGGTATAATGGTTGGAAGAGGCATATTTGCAAACCCCTGGTTTTTTGCATCTGATGGCTTTGTTCCCAGCCTTAATCAAAAGCTGGATCTACTCGAAAAGCATATTCGCCTGTATGCAAAAACCTGGGGTCAGAGCCGGAATTTCAGCATTTTGAAACGTTTTTTTAAAATTTACATCTCTGACTTCACTGGCGCTGCGGCACTTCGCAATGAATTGATGCAATGTAACGATAAAGATCAGGCAATTGCTGTCATTCATTACTTCAGAGATACCATGCCTGACTAAATTTCAACCGGGTAAAACTATGGTTTAAGGACATTGGTCTTCAATAACCAATTGCCTGGCCCTAAACTTTACACCTCATAGTTAAGCAGATTCCTTTTAAACCCACAAACTTATGGTTTATTCATATTTAGTGGCAACTGCCGGATTGGCCATGGCTGCTTTTAGGGCATGAAAGCTAACCGAAAGCAAGGTAATTATCAGCACCATCGTTAACGAAAAAACATAAATGAGCCAGGACACGGAAACGTGGTAAGCAAAATTTTCCAGCCAGTGGTTGAGCATAAACCAGGAAAGCGGCAATGCAAAAACAAAAGCGATAAACACGAGCACAAAGGTTTCACGGTAAAGCATAAACAAAATACCCTGTACAGAGGCGCCCAATACTTTTCTGATGCCAATTTCTTTGGTTCGCTGCAAAGCCATAAAAGATGACAAGCCGATAAGGCCAAGCAAAGCCACGAAAATGGATAATACTGTAAAAATAGCAAATACTTTCCCCAGATTTTTTTCAGCCTGATACTTTGATTCGAAATTCTTATCCAGAAAATAATAATCAAAGGGTCGGTTGGTCTTTGCCTCCTCCCAAAGCTGCCGGATAAATGCTATGCTGCTTTTTTCGGTGCCGGGTTTCAAACGTACACTCATCACATCGGGGAAATCAGCAATAAACATCACAATAGGTTCGATGGGGTTGTGTAAAGAAACATAATTAAAATTCCTGACCACGCCGATTACCTTCAATTTTCTGCCACCGCTTCCATCAATATCAAATCCCCAATGTATCTTCTTACCCAGCGCCTGATCGCCCCATCCTAACTCGCGCACTGCGGCTTCATTAACAATTGCAGCCAACTCTTTATCACTACCCATTTCGCGGTTGAAATTGCGCCCATCAATGAAGGTTACCTTCAGCAAATTCAGGAAATCATAATCACATGGAAGCAGATTCATTGCATAGTCCTGCATCTTGTTTTCCTTTTCTACTCTTATTACCTGTATTGACATACTGCCGCCCGGAATACCATAGGACATGGCAACATCCAGAATGTCAGGATTTTGCATGAGGGAGGCCTTAAAGGCATCCGCATTATGTAACATTGCAGAATCCCTTACTTCAAATACCAGTATATTGCTCTTTTCAAAGCCCATGTCTGCATTCTGCAGAAATCTCAACTGGCTGTATATCACCAGGCTTCCGGTTATCATGACCAGTGATATCAACAATTGAAACGCAACAAGTGCTTTACGTAACCTTATTCCACCGCTACCCACTTTTATTTTGCCTTTTAACACCACCGCAGGCTGAAATGATGACAGAAAAATTGCTGGATAAATGCCTGCCAACAGTCCGATGAATAAGGTTACACCCAAGAGCAGTCCTATCATTACCGGAGTAGCCAACATCACAATATTCAGTGATTTGCCTGAAACCTGATTGAATACCGGCATAAACACCCATACCATTAGCAAGGAGATAAGCAGAGAAATAAAAGCAAGCATCACGCTCTCATTCATAAATTGAACAGACAATTGCCTGCGGTTGGCTCCCACAACCTTTCTAAGCCCGACCTCACGTGCACGCACAGCAGCACGGGCTGTAGCCAGATTTGTATAATTGATGGCAGCCAACAGTAGAATAAATAAGGCCACGGCACCAAAAACATAAATATAAGCTATATTTCCGGTGGGTAAATCAGCATCAAGACGGGACGTATGATGCACTTTATCAACCCGGGTTGCCTGCAAATGAAAATCTGCATTCACCTGATCGCCAATCTCTTTCATGTATTTATCATAAAAACCCGGAAATTTGGTAAAAATGCTTTTCATTTGGGTATTGGGTTTCAACAAAATATAAGTGAAGTAACCTACATTCCAGAAAGCCAACGGAGCCATACTCCTATACTGCTCGTCTCCGATAAATTTAGCCAGGGTCTCCATAGAGATCAGTACTTCGAATTTCATGTGTGTGTTTTCCGGTAAATCTTCAAAAACACCCGATACCTTGTAGCTTCTCCCAGTAACAGTGGTCAAGGTTTTGCCATAAGCCTGGTCTTCACCAAAATACTTATGAGCAACTTTTTTACTCAATATGAGGGTAAATGGTTCCGTGAGTGCCTTGGCGGCATTGCCTTCCACAAACCGGAGTGAAAATATGTAAGGAGCAGTTGAATCGGCCATATAAGCCATCTTTTCAATAAATTCCTTCTCCTCATACCTGAGCAGCATGTTATCCTGATGCCGGAAGCGGCAAAATGCTCCCACTTCGGGCATCTCCAGACTTAAAGCCGGACCAAGCGGCAATGCAGTTACCGCAAATCTATCATGCTTATTGTTGATGATAAAATCACTCTCGAGGCGATATATTCGTTCATACATCGGGTAGTGCCGGTCATACCCCAGTTCGTCTCTGATATACATCAGTATAAATATGGTGGCGGCCAGTCCCAGCGACAAGCCCAGAATATTTATCACCGCGTAAATCTTTTTTCTTTGGAAAGTCCGGAACGCACTTTTAAGATGATACAAAAACATATGACGATGTTAAATTTGATGCATTGCGTTTTTTATTTACTTTTGACGTTAAATAAGATGTATTGTTACCAAAAGATCCGCTTTTTTTAATTTTTTTTTAACAATGTCAATTTTACGGGTAATGCTCGCCATTATTTTTCCACCCTTAGCCGTTATTGATAAAGGTTGTGGATCTGTATTGATTGTTTTTCTGCTAACGCTTGCCGGATGGGTTCCCGGTGTAATAGCTGCTTTAATTATAGTAAAAAGATAGTTTCTACAGACAAATATAAACAAAAAAGGCTTCCCTAAGGAAGCCCGGTATTGATTGAAGATAATGGCTGTTTAGCTACATTTAAGTACTGTTTTAATCTGATAATTAGCCGATTCAGCTAAAGGCCCCACTGCAGCCTTTTTGAATGAAGTACAGGCTTCGTCAGTTGCCCCTTTACCTGCCTGGGCGTTACCCATTTCAAAATAAAATCTGGCTTGTTTGGCTGCAGTTTTCTCCTCCACACTCAAACCTTTTTCAGCACTGCTGATGGCCTCATCCCATTTTGAAAGTTTATTGTATGACAGGGCATACAGATAATACAATTCAGGGTTTTCAGGTGCGTATGCAACAGCTTCATCAAGATAGTTTATGGCAGTGTTGTAATCATTTTTCTTAAAGGCATTATTGGCTTCAATGGTAAGATGATTACTCATAAATTTAACAGCTTGTTCTACTGTTTTTTCGTCATTGGTACGTATTCCGGTAGCAATAGCAGAATCCATAGCCACCTTCATCAGTTCAGTATTGTTTTGTTTGTTGTACACCAATGCTTCGCTAAGGTAGGCAATAGCGTACGTGGGATCATACTTTAGAGCTTTTGCATAACTTTGCAGCGCAGCATCATATTCTCCGTTATCGTACTCATTTTTGCCTTTCACACGGTATAACTTTGGAATAAGGTCGGCCGTTTTGGATTTTATGCCTGCATCACCTGATCTATCGGCATACTCATAGGCCAGTTCGAAATTCTCTATAGCTTCATCCACCTTCTTTTCTTTGTAAAGAGAGGAGGCATAATTATATTGTAGTGCAGGTAATTGTTGGCGGGTGAGGTTCAGAATCTCAGTACCCTCATCGCCAAGTTTTTCAGCCATATCCGCAGCCTGCTGCAAGGCAGCTATAGCCCCGGGTAAATCGGTGGTTGCCAGCGCAACTCCCTGATTATACGTGTTGGTAGCTTCTTCAAGCGTTTGAGCAGTTGCACATTGAAAAGCAGCTCCCACCATCAGAAAACTACTCAGGACTAAAGTTTTAAACAATCGGTTCATTTTTTGTTTTATTTTAGGTTAGTGAACGGGTTGAATTCACAAATATAGTGCTATAATTTTTTTTAAACAGCAAAAAAAACACAATCTTTAACATTAAACCATTTTATAGTACTGATGTTCAACCTCTTAAAATATATTATTTTTTTTATACCTCAAAAATAAAAAAACAGCGAAGTGAGTAACTTTGCTTCCTACATCATATACTACTCAATTAAAAATAACAATTGAGTGCTTTTAATTGAATTTTATTTTACATTTGCATTGCGAAAAAAACAACATTCGTTATGAAAAGCACCATTTTAAAGATCGTTTTGGCAATTGGCATCATAGTGTTGGGGTATTTTGTATATGCCTCAATCATGGAGCCCATCCGTTTTGAAAAAACATTAACCCAGCGTAACACAAGGATAGTTAATCAATTAAAAGATATCCGTTCCGCACAAACGCTTTACAAGCAGTTCAACAACAAGTACACCAGCAGTTTCGATACGCTGATTGATTTTCTTAAAAACGGCCAGATCCCCATCGTTAAGATGATCCCTGATCCCACCGACACCACCTATTCGCGTACCATCAACGATACGATTGGTTACATTGCCATTACAGACTCGCTTTTTTCCAACAGGCCTAATTTTAAGCTAAATGAATTACCTGTTATCCCCTATTCAAACGGACAGAGGTTTGATATGAAAACGGATATGGTAGATAAAGGTGGAGTAATTGTACCTGTTATAGAAATTGTGGTTCCTTACAAAGTGTATCTTTCCGACCTCGACCAGCAGGATGTGGTGAACCTGATTGAACGTCAAAAAGCCATCAACCGTTATCCCGGCCTTGTAATGGGTTCGCTTACCGAGGCAACCACAGACGGGAACTGGGAGTAAATAAGCGATCATGTCTCAAACCGATCCGGATAGCCCCACAAAGCTTTATGACCGGTTATTTGATGCATCGGCTACAAAGAATTACAATCTGTCCATCCGCATTCAGCAGGATGGACTTTCTTTTACCGTATTTTCACCAGCGCTCAATAAGATCATAGGTCTGGAAGAAGTTAAATTTTCAGGATACCAGCCCAAAAGCCATCCTTTGTCCATTCAACTTTATACAGCCCACTGCAGCAGGTTCCTGAAAAATCATGCCTGGCTAAATCAACCTTTCGGTAAAGTTAATCTGCTTTACACGGTTAAAGAATTTACGCTCGTGCCTGACATACTTTTTAAAGATGAAATGGCGGCAGATATGCTCAAAATGGTGCATGAACCTGAGCCGGAATCCATAATATGCAAACACTTGTGTCGATGGGCCGAAGCCAGAATAATTTTCGCGATTCATCAAATGCTGTATAAAACGGTTAATGATTTTTTTCCATCCGCACGTATTTCCCATCATTTAAGCGCATTTATTGAAACGTTGATACCCGGCGTCAGGCAAAAAGGAGTTTCTTCCGCGGTATTTTTAAATGTAAGAAATGGATTTTCAGATTTCTTAGCCATAAAAAATAATCAGCTCGTATTTGTAAACAGCTTTGAATGTCATTCTCCGGAGGATTCGGTTTATTTTTTGCTTTTTGTGATGGAACAAATCCAGGCCAATCCGGAACA
>JAQVEI010000074.1 GCA_028697695.1 Lentimicrobiaceae bacterium | reverse complement strand
ATATATGCGCCAAGTCCAATCACTTTAAGGGTAGGATTGGCACCTGAATTTAGTTCATAGGTATGATTTCCACTTCCCCATGCCCTGAGGTCCTCTCCGCTCACACCTTCCATAACATCGGTAGATGCGCAGGTATTGGCCGGGTAAAATACACCGCCTTCAGCCCAATAGTCACCTTTGGCATCAAATTTCATCACGCCATCACGCGTAAAAGTCCATTCATCGTTCAGCATACAAGGACGATTGGCCAATTCATCGTTATCTCTGCCCATTGCCCACCAAATGGTTGAGAAACTTGCCGGGCCAACCTGAAGTGGATAGCGTTCCGTGGAAACATCCCGAAGCAGCTTCCATGTCTTCGAGCCATCTCCTGCCAGCTTGGTGAGTTCTGCATTCGGATCGGAGATTACAATGTCAGTAGAATACTTATCCGATGCACCATCTGACCCGCTTGCAGTAAGCGTAACCTTATAAGTGCCCACAGCTTCATAGATATGCACCGGATTTGCTTCGGCAGAAGCAGAACTATTGTCGCCAAAGTTCCACGAAAGTGACTCATAATTTTGAGATGTATTGGTGAACGACACCTTGCGGAAATCATTCTCATCCACAGTAAATGTAAAACCGGCAATAACATCTTGCTTGTCATCATCTTTTTTACAGCCTGTAAACATACTGCCTGCCAGAAGAAACACCAGCATCAGCTTAAGGTTTTTAGCATTGATCATTTGAGGTTGGTTTTAGTTGAATAAATGATTATTTCATAGTGAACTCATTATCATCGCATTACGTTTGTGTATTAAGTACACTAAGCTTGATGTAAAAGTATATCTATTTTAGAACAATTGCAAGAAAAAAAAATAGTTATAAAAATATCTTTTCCCGGAAGTAAACCGGCTGTATATACCACTGAAGGGAGCACTTAAAAACCACATAAATGCCTAATCAGAATAATCAGGATGAGAAGCTTTAATTAAAGAGCCGGCGGCCAATTTTAAATAAAGCAGCTATGCTAAACGGTTGCAAGCTTTTTACAAAATAAGGGACAAGGTTATTCTAATGCGTGGACTGCCCTGCTGAAGAGGGGAATGAAGTTATTTCCATAGCTGCGGATCCAACCTCGAGTCTGCCTTCTGAATTTCTTATTGCTTTTAGTATACCGGTCGACAATTTATCTTTGGTCGTTCGCCTGGCCTTATAGTCAACTACATATCTTAAGGTAAAGCTTATCCAGTTTTCATCAAAGGTCATACTTATCATGGGTTCTACTCTGGCTTTTTCAACCAAAAACTTTCCAGTCATTTTACGCCAGTATTGTTGTGCATCTATAGCATAATCATTTTGAATATCCTGAAGAATTTTATTAAACACTTCTCTTCTATATTCAAAATCGCTGCCGGTTTTAACAGGAACGACCAATTCATCCCATAGAAAAGGGAATTCGCCTGAATAGTTATGTACCGGCTCACTGAAAACAAAGCTGTTAGCGACTGTCGTGATTCTTCCATTATACAAATCCCCATTAACCCATCCACCAGTTTCCATAAGTGAAGTTCTCAAAAGCTTGATGTCAATAACATCTCCTATGATGCCCCCAACCATTACTCTGTCACCTACCTTATAGAAGTTGGATGTATGAATGGCAATATACCCGGCAATGCTTGCGATTACTTCCTGCAATGCGAAGGCTATGCCTGCCCCGGCCACTCCCAGAAATACAGTAAGACCGGTAAGCTGATTACTGAATACAATAAGAACAATAATGATAAAAAGTATATACGCGATGATATTCACAAATTTACGGGTCTTGTATCTTGATTCATTGGCTGATATATATTTAGGGATGACCTTTTTTATAAGGGTCACCAGTATATAGATGACCAATAGCGATACTACTATGGTTATTAACTTAACTCCTAAATCGCTTGTAAAAAATTCTTTTATTTGCTCCATAGATTCATATCGTTATTGAGATTATTCTGCTCTTTTAAAACCACACATTCCCTGATTAATCAAGAAACCCAAACCTACCTCAGGAGAAGCCCTGTTATCTTCCCACACGATACGCACGGAAATCCGTTTTTGGCTTGCCACACGAAGTGGATATATACACTAAAGTAGGGCATGATCGGTGTGTTTGGATTAATAACACAAATATAGTTAAATAACACCATATTTCTGCACTTAAACTACCCCAGGCGCCCAATTTCGGCTAAAGCCGGAAGGAGGTAGATTCCGACATTTTTCACCGGGCTAAAGCCCGGTGAAAATAATTCCTATATAAAGAAGCCGTTCGCTTACCGCGGGCTTTAGCCCAAAATGAAGGGAATAACTTTAAAATACTCTTAGAAAAGAAAAGCCGTTCTTATTACCGCCGGCTTTAGCCGGTGGTAATAAGAACAGCCGATAATAAACAGGGGTTTAGCCCAAAATGAATAACTTTAAAATACTCTTAGAAAAGAAAAGCCGTTCCCTTACCGCCGGCTTTAGCCGGGGGTAATAAGAACAGCCGGCAAGAAAAAGGGCTTTAGCCCAGTGAAAATAATTCCTATATAAAGAAGCCGTTCCCTTACCGCCGGCTTTAGCCGGCGGTTATAGAAAAAGCCGCAATTAAACAGGGCTTTAGCCCAAATTGAAGGAAACCGCCGGCTTTAGCCGGTGGTAATAAGAACAGCCGGCAAGAAAAAGGGCTTTAGCCCGGTGAAAATAATTCCTATATAAAGAAGCCGTTCGCTTACCGCCGGCTTTAGCCGGTGGTAGAGCGAAATAACTTGAAGAACAGGCTTTCCCTTACCGCCGGCTAAAGCCGGCGGTAATAGGTAAAGCCGCATTAAAAAGGGGCTTTAGCCCAAAATGAAGGAAATTACACCATATTTCTGCACTTAAACCACCCAGACGCCCAATTTCGGCTAAAGCCGGAAGGATGCGGATTACCGCACTTTTCACCGGCTAAAGCCCAGTGAAAACAATTCCTATAAAGAAGCCGTTCGCTTACCGCCGGCTTTAGCCGGTGGTAGAGCGAAATAACGTTAAGTAAAGGCTTCCCTTACCGCCGGCTTTAGCCGGGGGTAATAAGAACAGCCAGCAAGAAAAAGGGCTTTAGCCCGGTGAAAATAATTCCTATATAAAGAAGCCGTTCGCTTACCCCTGGCTTTAGCCCAAAATAAAGCAAATAACTTTAAAATACTCTAAGAAAAGCCGTTCGCTTACCGCGGGGTTTAGCCCAAAATGAAGGAAATTACACGATATTTCTGCACTTAAATCACCCAGACGCCCAATTTCGGCTAAAGCCGGAAGGAGGTAGATTCCGACATTTTTCACCGGGCTAAAGCCCGGTGAAAATAATTCCTATATAAAGAAGCCGTTCGCTTACCCCCGGCTTTAGCCCAAAAATAAAGCAAATAACTTTAAAATACTCTAAGAAAAGCCGTTCGCTACCCGCCGCTTTAGCCAGGAGAACTAAAAAAAGCTTCCCTTACCCCTGACTTTAGTCAGGGGTAGGTGCGAAGATTACCTTTGCGGTCCGAATTTATAGGTAAGCAGGTGATATATAAGGCGGGCGGCTAAAAAGTCGGGCGCCTTATTGTATTTCATCGGACAAAGTTCTACTACATCAAAGCCAACGATATTTGTATTGTCGTTCACCTTACGCAGCAGCTCAAGCATAGGATACCAGAGCATTCCTCCAGGTTCGGGCGTTCCGGTGGCCGGCATGATGGACGGATCAAAAACATCAAGGTCGATGGTGATATAAACATTTTTGGTCAGTTTGTTAAGGAAGTCATACATCCATGTTTTATTGGTCGTATCGGTCACCACGTCGGCATAAAACACCCGGCTATCGTCTATATCATGGCTTTCTTCCACACTCATACTCCGGATACCTACCTGCACTATTGGCGCCACTTCAGAAGCTCTGGCCATAACGCAGGCATGGTTGAATTTACTGCCTTCGTATGACTGACGCATATCGGCATGAGCATCAAACTGTAATATGGTTAAATCTTTATCCTTATAATAATCGGCCATCGCATTGATGGCACCAATACTTACAGAATGCTCGCCACCCAATATCACCGGAAATTTCTTCTTTTTCAAAAGCTGCGTCACGGTTGTCTGCACCTCCTTTACCATTTTTTCCGGTGATTTACGTTCATGAACCGCGTCAGCGGTATGTATACCAATTTGATATACTTCAGAATCGCTGTTGATGTCAAACAACTCCATATTGGCCGATGCCGCGATCAGAGCCTCAGGACCTTTGTCAGCACCTTTAATCCAGGTGCTTGTACCATCAAAAGGTACGGGCAAAACAACCACCTTTGATTTATCGAAGTTGGTAAATTCTGGTGACAAACCACCATACTGCTTTTGCTTCATAATGCTAAGATTAATTCTGCCAGTCCATGCTGTTCAACACTGAAAAACAGATTGAAACAGCCTGAAGAAGAATGATTGATACTAAATTTGTGTATATTCCCTGACCGCTAAATTAAAATAAAATAAATCAATATCCAAGAATCCTCAGCATTGATTTATGCGATTGCTCTTTTGCAAAGAGTTTAGTGGTATATTCGCCCTCCTCATCCAGGTCGATAATAATGTGTTTGGGTGCCGGAATCAGGCAATGTTGAATACCACCGTAGCCTCCAATACTTTCCTGATAGGCTCCGGTATGAAACAGTCCGATATACAAAGGCTCATCGTGATCGATCTTGGGTAAAAATATGGCGTTGGCATGTGCTTCTGCATTGTAATAGTCCTCGCTGTCGCAGGTAAGGCCTCCGAGGAACACGCGTTCATATTCTGAATCCCACTTATTGATACCCAGCAATATAAAACGTTGGCTCAATGCCCAGGTGTCTGGTAAAGTAGTCATAAACGATGAATCGATCATGTTCCACAACTCCCGGTCGTTCTGCTGCTTCTGATCAATAATAGAATAGAGTACTGCGCCGCTTTCGCCAACGGTATAAGACCCGAATTCAGTAAACAAGTTGGGTTCGGGAGTATTGTTGCGATCACAAATCATTTTTATCTGGGCAACAATCTCTTCGGCCATATACTCATAATCATAATCAAACGAGAGGCTGTTTTTAATCGGGAAGCCTCCCCCAATGTTCAACGAGTCAAGTTCCGGGCATATGTGTTTCAACTGGCAGTATAAATTCACACACTTGGACAGCTCATTCCAGTAATATGCTGAATCCCTGATGCCGGTATTGATAAAGAAATGGAGCATCTTCAATTGAAACTTGGGATTATTCTTTATCTTTTCTTCATAGTAAGGAATAATATCATTGTACCGAATACCCAGGCGGGAAGTGTAAAATTCAAATTTCGGCTCTTCTTCAGAAGCAATCCTCATGCCTATCTTACATTTGCGGGTGATATTCCGATCCAACTGATCCAACTCAAACTTATTGTCAAGTATAGGGATGGTATTCTCAAAGCCATCATTGATGAGCATTGCAATATTTTCGATGTATTGTGGTCGTTTAAAACCATTGCAGATAATATAGGTTTGCCGGTCTATGAGGCCCTGTTCATGAAGGGTTTCGAGTAGGAAGATATCAAAAGCCGATGAGGTCTCCAGATGCACATCATTTTTAAGCACCTCTTCGAGCACGAATGAAAAATGAGAGCTCTTGGTACAGTAACAATAATTATAGTCCCCCTGATAATCAGCACGGGCAATAGCCACATTAAAGAGTCGTTTTGCCTTTTGAATTTGCTGGGTTATTTTAGGCAGATACGTGATTTTCAACGGTGTACCATATTGCTTGATGATATCCATTAAAGGGATATTATGAAAATACAACTCATTGTCTTCCACGCGGAACTCTTCCTGAGGGAAGTCAAAAGTCTGCTCTATGAGGTCAATATATTTGTTTTTCATCTGTTATCAGCTTAAAATGAGAAAAAGAGAACGACAAAAATACATTATTTTTATCAATTTGGATCAGGAATAGAAATTGAATTTGACCTTGTCGGATCAGAATTATTTGGCTTGTTTACCCGAGGCGGATCAATAAACCGCGCTTATCTTCCCATTCATGGATCCCCGCACATGTTCTTTTTCATTCATATTTAAGTGCTTCAACAGGATTAACCCGGGCAGCCTGCCATATTTTAACAATAATACTGCCAAAAGCTATAACCAAAGCTGTGACTACAGGAAGCAGGAAGTGCCATGCGGAGTAGTTGACCCTATAGGCAAAGCTTTGAAGCTGTATATTCATGATGTGATAACCCAATGGCAATGCCAAAGCTCCGGCCAATAGCACCAGGATGAGGTATTCCCGGATGAGCCATACTGCCATCTGTTTAGCTGATGCTCCCATTACACGGCGAATTCCGATAATTTTGGTTTTTTGTTCTATCAAAAGTGAGGTAATACCGAACAAACCGAGGCAGGAAAGAAACAATGAGATAAGCGCGAAATAGATAAAGAGTTTATAGGTAACTTCATCAGACTGGTAACTGTTGAGCGCAACTGTGGTGCCTTCGGTAGCATTATATGGCTGTGTGGGATAGCTTGTTTTAACGGTGTTTTCAATAAATTTAAGAATCTGTTCTTTTCGTGCGGAGGTTTCAGGATGGCGGTATTTTATCACCAGTCCCGACAATTCGTCGGGCAGCCAGGCCCACAATGCAGGCTCTATGGGGCTTCGCAGGGAGTAATAATGATAATCTTTAACCACCCCGATTACCGGTGCAATACGTACCGAGTCTTCCATTTCGAAACGAAACCTTTTGCCAATGGGATTGGACCATCCCAATGCTTTTACCGCAGCCTCATTGATGATGACTCCCTGATAGTTTGAAAGCAGTGGATCAAAATCAGTACCCTCCACTATGGGGATTTCCATGGTTTTAAAAAATTCTGCATCAACGTAGCCATACCTAACGTAGATTTTGGTACGGGCACTATCATCGACGAATGCCGGACCCTGACTGCCGCTAACACCATTGATGTTTGTGGTAGCAGCCACAGTAAGTATGTCCGGTTCCGAGAGCAGGGTAGTTTTCAAGGTTTTCATCTTCAAGTCCTGTCCGCTGCCAAGATGTACAAAAAGCGCATCCCTATAACTGATGCCCAAATCTTTGTGGTGGATGTAGTTTATCTGCCGGCTGATAACGATAACACAAAAGATAAGTGCGATGGAGATGGTAAACTGGAAGGTAACCAGTAATTTACTTAAGCGGGCCGACTGACCACCCCTGCGTGACCCCTGCCTTCCCCGGAATACATCCACCGGCTGCATCCCCGAAAGGTAGAAGGCAGGATATGCCCCGGAAATAAGACTGATGAGGATAAACAACAGGACAAGGCCCAGACTGAAGGCCGGGGTAAATATCGAGTTAAACTGGAAAGTAGTACCCAGCATGGCATTCATCTCAGGGAGCAGCAATTGTATGAGACCCAGAGAGATGACTACCGAAACAAAGGTAACAATAGCCGATTCACTGATAAACTGAACTATCAGGCTTCGTCTTCCGGCACCCAACACCTTTCGCATACCCACTTCGCGAAACCGCTTAACCGACCGTGCAATAGAGATGTTAACGAAGTTGACACAGGCTATCAGTAAAACCAGAAAGGCTACAACGATAAATATAATAATTACTCCGGCATTTCCCGAGTGGGTAACATCCTGAAACTTAATATGTCCCGATTGCAGGTAAATCTCATCCAGAGGTTGAAGATACATTTCAAGGTATTGCCAGGTTTTGCCATCCGACATAACATGACGTTGCAAAAAGTCGTCAAACTGTTCATTAATAATGGCGGCTGAAGCCGGCTGATCAAGCTGCACATAGGTTATCAGGCTATTGGCGCCCCATCCTTTTAACCAGTCGAAAGCCGGATTGCTTTCAGCCAGTTTAAAGGGAAGCAGAATATTAAAAGCCAGGTGTGAAGTTTCGGGCTGGTCTTTCATTACGCCTGTTACATGAAAATTTTTACCCCCCAGTTGCAGACTTTTCCCCTGAGCAGTTGTGGCATTGCCAAAATATTTTGTTGCCACGCTTTCCGAGAGCAACACGCTTTGAGGATCATCCAGCACCGTTTGCGGATTACCCGACAATAATTCTATACCAAACATACCGATAATGGACGGGTCGGTATAATACACCGCAGTTTCTCTGAAGACCTTGTCGTTGTTGGTAACCGTAGCATAGTCCCAGGCTATCATCATACGTAATGCAGCCGTTATTTGCGGGAAGTCGCGCTGCAGGGCTTCGGCCAGCGGACCCATGGTAATGGCCACATGCTGCTCGCCTACCCCCGGTTCATTTTGAATTTCAACCACCCTGAAAATCCGGCGGTGATTCGCTATGTGTTTATCGAAGGAAATCTCCCGCTCAACAAAGATGACTATGAGAATAAAAGCAGCAAACCCCACCGAAAGGCCGGCAACATTAATCAGGGTATAGCTTCTTTGCCTGAGCAGACTTCGAAAAGCAGTTTTAAAAAAGTTCAGCAACATAAGACCGGAACTAAAACAATAGGAAACAATCAGCGGGCTATGGTTTGACCTGGCGCAGAGCGGATGTTCTCGTTGATGATTTGGCCGTCGAACAGTCGAATGACCCTTTGGGCATATTCGGCATCATGTTGAGAGTGGGTAACCATTACAATGGTAGTACCGTTTTGATTGAGCGTGGCCAACAGGTTCATTACCTCTTCTCC
>JAQVEI010000073.1 GCA_028697695.1 Lentimicrobiaceae bacterium | reverse complement strand
CATTAACCATTGCTGACGGGAAGGAGATCTTGCTTGGAAATTCTTTCAGCAATTCTTCCCGGGTTTTTGCATCATAATAACCTAGTGCGGGAACATCTGTATCTTGGTTTTCCGGTGTCCAGCGATCATTCCATCTGTCTTCATACAAACATCCGGATCGTGAGACATTAAAAATATCATTCCCCTGTACTCCCTGGATTTGAAATGAAAGCCCAAAATTTTTATAATTCATCCGGCTATTTAAACTATATTCAAAATCTGGGATGGTGTTGCCTATGAACATCCTGTCCTGTGTGTCAATTTTACCATCCTTATAATGATCAGTATATTTGGGGTCTCCGGGCAATTGTCCGAATTTTTTGGCTGCTTCTAGTTCATCAAGGCCCCAAGTGCCTTCATAATTCCAGCCGTATATCTGTCCCCAGGGTTCTCCTTCAAAAAGAAAGATTAGTGGATCATTAACACCAGCTCCTGACCCTCCAGCGGAATAACCCAGCCTGTCGACAGGGCCTAGATCCAGAATTACAGTTTTGTTGGTTGAAAAAATTAGACCATTGGTCATAGAAAAGTGACCTTTGACCAGGGAATGATTAACTGACAATTCAAAACCTTTATTACTTAATTTACCTATATTGTCAGTAATCGCAGTTAATCCTGTATATGATGCTATCTCACGACTTTGAAGCAGATCACGTGTAGTTTTGATGTAATAATCTGCTGTAAGTTCCAAACTACCATCAAAAAACGAAGCATCTATTCCAAAATCCAATTGTTCAGTAGTTTCCCATGTAAGATTTGGATTGGATGCTCGAGTTACTCCGTAATTCAGTATAGTTCCTGTTCCAAAGTATGGATATAGTCCTGTATTAGTTATTGCAGCCAGCGATTGATAAGGGCTTATAGCTTGGTTACCAGTGAAACCATATCCAACCCTTAGCATCAAATTGTTAAATATGCCGAGATTAGCTATAAAATCTTCTTGTGAAGCTCTCCAACCAACCGACATAGAGGGGAAATAACTCCATTTATTTACTTCACCAAAAACAGAAGAACCATCGGCACGATAACTTGCTGTAAATAGATACTTTTTATCAAAATTATATGAGATACGTCCAACGAAAGAAAGAATTTTACTCAAGCTACTACTTGACGAAGTTCTTTGAACTCCTGCACTACCCAAATTGAAATAACCTGTGGAATGAACAGGAAAATTTTCATTTGTGATCGTAGTCCCATAGTAATTATTCGATTTCTGCTCTACAATTCCGGTAATAATAAAATCGTGTCGCCCTAATGATTTCTCATAGTTAAGAATGTTTGAATTTTGAAAATATCTTGAATTGCTCTCATTATTACTACCGAGGCCATTTAGAGCAGCGCCCTCGTATGTGTTGTTATTGCGGAATTCATTAATGCGGGTATTTCTCAAACGCACCCCGAATTCCGTCCTTAATGACAATCCTTTAAAAGGACTAAACACTAAGAATCCCAAAATATTATTGTTCAACACTTCATTTATAGCATCAACTTCTTTAGCACTTGCAAGTGGATTGCCTAAAGAAAAGGAAGGTGCGTACCTGCTCCATTTAGTTTTTGACGCATCATCCAGGCCAAAATAATTGCCTTCTTCATCATAAATAGGAAAGATGGGAGGTACTCCGAGCGCTCCATGAACTGGATTGTCTGTTTGCTTGTTTGTATAAACGGTATTAATAACTTCATTACCTCCGTCCCAGTTTAAACCTAAGTCAAACCAATTTGTGATTCGTGTGTTTATTTTTGCCTGTAGGGTATAACGCTTATAATGCGAGTTAACAATTATTCCCTCGTTATTGAAGAATGAACCAGAAATCCTGTAATTCGTAGCATCAGATCCCCCATCAACAGCTATGTTATGATTTTGGGATACTCCAGTTCGCATTATGACATCCTGCCAATCTATCCCCCCGGTTCTTTCATATTCCTGTATTTCTGATTCCGTAAAAATCGGAACTGGATCCATGTATAGATTTGATGCCATCTCTATTGCGTTAACATATCTGCACCAATCCGCTGCGCTTATTAATGGCAATTTTTTTGATACTTTACTGAAAGTTAAATCAGAACCAACTGAGATCTTTGGCCTTTGATTACTTCCTCTTTTTGTAGTTACTACAATTACCCCATTAGCACCTTCAGATCCATATATAGCAGTAGCTTCAGCTCCTTTTAAAACATCAATGGATTCAATATCCTGGGGGTTCATATTTGACAGGCTTCCATGCTGTAATCCATCAACTACAACAAGAGCAGCGTTACTTCCCAATATGGAATTCATTCCCCTTATTCGGATTATGGATTCAGCACCTGGTGCTCCAGCAACGTTTCTGACCATAACACCTGATGACATTCCTTGCAACATGTCACCAAGTTGTTTTGTGGCACTCTTCAGGTTTAAATCTTCTGATCTAAAACTACTTATCGCAGCTGTATTAAGTGCTTTGGAACGCGTTCCATAGCCAATCACTACAACCTCTTCCAGACCAACAACTTCTTCTGTAAGCGAAATATCAATTTGAGTTCTGCTCCCAACAGTTATCTCCTGATTAACGTAACCCATAAAAGAGAATACCAGAACTGATTGGGGATCTACTACATTTATAATGTAATTGCCATTAATATCAGTAGTTGTACCTAACGTTGTCCCTTTTAAAACAATTGTAACGCCTGGTATGGGATTTCCTTCTTCATCTTTTACAGTGCCCCTGACAATGTTCTGTTGGAGATTGGATTGTTCTCTGACGTTATTCTTAAGAGAAATAACAATAAGATTGTTTTCAAATAAACTGTAAGTATAGTCTGAAGTTGCTAATAGTTTATCAAGAACCTGGTTGATATTTTCACTCTCAACTTTCAGATTAACAACTTTGTCAATAGATTCGAATTCATCATTATAGAAGAATCGATAATTACTGTTTTGTTCAATGATATCAAGAACTTCCCGGACCTTCTTGTCTTCGGCTTTAAATGAAAACTGACCAAACCCTGTTGCGAAAACATTCATAGTGAAGATCATCATAAGAAAAGCTGATAGTTTCATAATTTTGAGGATTTTACATTTTTCCCATAGGGAAAAATAAGAAACCAAATTATTTTTCATAATTTTGCGAAATGTTAGTTAGAGTTAAACATAATTAGCCCCTGACTGTACGGGGTGTTGATTGAAATTAACTTCGACTTTCTATAGAGGAAAATAGGCGCAATCTATTTTCCTCTTTTAGTTCATTGGGTAGATTTGTTCATAGGCAGGTTGTTTAAGGTTATCGATTAGATTTTAATAATTTGCAATGAGTTCAATTATCCTTAAGGGGTGTTGAGTATTTTTCAATCTGTTTTTTATTTGAAACAAGAGTTACAGTTTTTCCATCAAGTTTGTAATCAATAGGTGATACAAGTTTGATAGCAGCCATCACCTGTTCGAAGGTTTCATCCAGTAGTACACCAGTGAACCGATACTTCTTGATCTCTTCATCCCCAAAAACAAACTTCATATCGTATTTCCTCCGGAGCTTCACGCATAGACTTTCAATGTTCTCGCTCCTTATGATAAGCTTGTTCTTTGTCCATGCAGTTACCTGGTCAATATCTGTTTTCGGGGAAATCATTAATGCATTAGACACAGTCCTGGAAGGTATAACAGCCAGAGGTTCTATTTCCTTAATCTTTTCAAGCGTAATCTGATCAGTCTGAGAGGCATAAATAGCTTTCTGGTTTGGCTTAAGCTGTAGAACTTCATCTGTATTGTTATCTATATTGCACCTCTGTGAAATATCTACTTTGCCTTCTATAAGCGTTGTCTCTACTATCCCTTCCTCAGAATAAGCTTTTACGTTGAATTCAGTACCAACAGCTTTGATTCTTAAATTTCCAGCACTTACTATTAAGGGTAGATATTGATTTTTAGCTACTTTAAAATAGGCCTCGCCCTCAAGAAATATATCTCTGTTGTTTGTATTATAATTGTTTTTATATTTTATTGTACTTCCGGCATTAAGTATTACTTCCGTACCATCAGCAAGTTTCACCTCGGATTTTGCTCCAAACGGAGCACTCACCTCGCTGTATGTGACAGCTACAGCAGACTCAGAAAAAGTGGCTTTTACTTTATTGTGGGTTAATATACTGCCCAGGAAAAAAGCAATACAAAAAACGGCTGCAACTGAAATACCCCCAAAAACTAACCTTTTTACTTTATTTTTTCTTTGAAGCAGCCGTTTTTCTATTTCTTTTGCTTCCCTGTATTTTATTTCAGAAAGTAATTTGACGTAGTTCCTATCGAAATCAACTGGATGTTGCTCTTCATTATCATCTTGATATTCATTAAGAGATGAAAATAATAGTTCCTTGAAAAAATTTTCATTCTCGGATGAAGCAACCAGTTTGTATAGCTGCAACTTCTCATCTAGTGTACACTTATTATCCAGGTATTTGGCAAGCAGAATTTTTATATCCGTAATACTGTTTGGCACTTTTAAATTGTTTTACGATTTATATAATTATTACAATTATTTCTGATGAAGTACTCATTTAAGGATTAGAAATATTTTAAAAAAAAGTAAGTATTTAATTCAATACTTACAGCAGATAACAGGAAGTTAATGACTTTTAAAAGGTGAGCTATTAATTACCCACAAGTAAGGCAGAATGAAAAGATTCACCAACAAAGAACATGAAGGGGCTTAACAAGTAAATCTCTGTACCTTGATGCTTCATTTTTGGGCTTCTTATTAAGTTATACCTCCTTACACATACAAAGGGTCATTTTATCAATCCAGTATTACACCAACACAGGAAACATATTCATAAGGATTTTATATTTGTGGAAAACAAGAAATGGGATACCAGTTTCACAAATATATTGGAATCGATTCTTACGTCATAAGAATCTAAGCCTTCATCAGTATATAATTTATTTTAATGGTCGGATGGAACCGCACATGTTGGATAATTATATACATACGTGTTTGTGTTTGAATTCAATCATGTGGGTTTCAGCATTTCTCTTATTAATTTCAATGCCCTGTAGATACTGTTTTCCACAGTACGGACTGACAGATTAAGCTTCACGGCTATTTCTTTATGCGATAAACCATCAAAACGGCTTAATTGAAAGATTTTTTGCTGCTGGGAGGGTAATGCTTCAACTATAAAACTTATAAATTTTTCCAGATCGTGTAAATGAATCTGCTCATATGTTTGATTTGAATGAAGTTCGCCATTTTGTATCTCCGTCTCAATATACCTCTCACGGATGGCTCTTTTCTTCATGTAGTTATAAATATAGTTTACAGCTGACTGATAGATATAATTCTTCAATGACCTGGAAGCATCAAGCGACTTCCGGTGTTCCCAGATGCTTACAAATATCGATTGCACCAACTCTTCGGCTTCATAAGTGTTATGAAGGTACTTTAACGAAAAATAGTAGAGTTTCTTACTGTAACGATCATATAGCAATTTAAAGGCCCCTATATCGCCATCCCTGATCCTGCCGGCAAGGATATTATCACCGATGTTTTCAGAATTATTTACCATATATGGGTCGGCAGATTGTCTTTTAAATACCCTGTATTACAAATATACAGGAAAATATTTATTGAATTTCCAGTAAGACTAACTTTGATTGTACATAAGAGGAGTCCTACCCTATGTCGAAATTGTAACACTCGTCTCTGAAGGGAAGGAACTATCTTTCAAAACCTTGATATACATAATTAAATCTGCACTTCATATCCCGGTAATCGTGAGAAATAATATAGCACGATCCGCCAAATCATTCTGAAGGTTCGAGGTATAAAAAAAGAGCGGGAGTACTCGCTCCCGCCCCTCACGCTAAAAGAATTTTACGATTCAGCAGATTAAATCTTCAGCGTTATGAATTTTGATATTCAAAGATATCAATCATCGTCGTCGTCATCGTCATCATCATCGTCATCATCGTCGTCATCCATATCGAAACATCCTATTAATACATCAAGAAGTGAATCAGCTAATTTGCGATTACCATCCGGATCATCATGCCCTATTTCAATGATGCCATCACCATTACCATCAACTGCAGCACCAAGTCGCATGGTTTCCAGGTTCGCCTTGACTTTGTCAAGTTTAAAATTTACATAGAACCTGATATCATCTCCGGTAAGATGCCTGGCCTGACCATCATCAAATTCAATTTCAATCTCCTTATCCTTGTTGGTCCACAATCTGTAAGGGGTTCCATCCCTGGTAAATGCCACATAAATTGAACGACCAAACATCTTATCGTTTCCTCTCGAACGACAAGGGGCAATATTAAATTCAATCTCTTCAAGAGCTGCATTCGGCAATAAGAAATCGTCAATAACTATTCCATTTGAAACTTCAGGGGACATAACATCAATAAGATAAGGTCCTTCGAATTCAAAACCATCATCATCATAGAGATCATCGTCATCATCATCATCATAAAGATCATCATCGAATTCAAATTCTATGTCTTTAATATTAATGAAGAACTCATCCAGGGCGATTGTAGCTAGAGTAGCTGCAGAAGATTTTGTTGCTGATGAAATGTCTGTTAAAGCAGACTTTGATGGTGATCCGGTGGCTTTAAAAATAAGTTTCGCATGTGTCTTGTCGCTTATCTTCTGGCATGAAACCAGAAAGATTACAAAAGCTGCAAGGATGCTTAAAAATTTTGTGATACTTTTCATAATTACTTGTTTAAATGGGTGTAAAATGAATTTAATTTCATGTTCTCAATAATAAGACGAGAGAAATTAAAAAGGTTGGAATGCAGTATAAACTATTGTTGGGACAACCTGTAAGAAATGGAGAGATTTATGCCAGCAGCAATATTATTGGTCTTTTTAAAGGGATTGAAGGCTTCGGCATATCCTTCATAAATATTAATAAAATCACAAGTAACCCTAAAGCCCGGGCTAATGAATATTCTATTTTTTAATGGTATATTAAACTGATAACCAAGAAGTAAACCATAATCTAAATTCCGATATTCATCATTAACATTAAACGTGACCTTTCCCCGGGTATCTTCGGCCAGCTTTAGCTTTGCGGTATACCCTCCAATTATTGTCTGTCCCGGGATTCTGCGGTGGTCCCATATATAATAAGCCTGTAACTTTACATAGTCCAGTTTAATATTTCGGTCTACATAGCTGGCATTAATATACTGTTGATATTTCTGTCCTGTTCCTGATCGCCATAAAAACTCTAAACCGATGAAATGTTGGCCTCTAATAGCTACTGTAGATAATATGCCTAAGTCCTGATGGAAGGTTAATAAGGTATTTCCTAATTTTGTAGGATTTAGACCATTCTTAGTTTCATAATTAAGCAACCAGGTGTTTTTGTAACTATAAGAGAAACCCACATCAGAAATGCTTAAAAATGGCCCTGTTGATCCACTTGATCCGGCTAAACTTATATCAGGTGTGATAATACCGGGAGATAAATCTCTTATACTGCTTGCAAAAAGATTCTGTATTCTAAATTGCTGATCAGGAATTTCGGTTATGCCATATTCTTCGAATCTTTCAAAAGTATCTTTATTTTCTTCCTTTTCAGAAAATGGTACTGATTCTACTTCGGCGATATAACCGGTAGTTTCCCGGACAGACATGGTTGCGGGTGTTGTAGGTGTTACTGGTGTTACTGGTGTTGTGGGTGTTGTGGATGTTACTGGAGTTGCAGGTGCGGATGCTAATAATTCTTTTTGTACTATATCTTCAGTTTTCTGCTCCTTGTTAATTTCAGGTGTAGTATTTATTTCATTTTCAATAAGCTTTTCTTCGGTTTTTATTATTTCTGTGTGAACAGGTGGTTGATTGACATGCTCACCAAAATAATTTACTGAAGCTAAAATCAGAAGTATTGCCACTGCCGCTGCAGCAACAATTTTTATGTATGACTTTGTAGTTATCTTTCGGATTGGGGGATTAATCCTATCCAACTCGCCGGAAATATAATCCCAGGTTTCGATGAAATCAAGTTCATTCTGTATTTCTTCCCATACAGTATCATCCTCCTCTACATCAAGTTGTTGAAGCCATTTAAGATATTCCGTATCAAACCTGCTTTTACTCATTGTTTGCTGTGTTCAAATTCTAAAAGCCACGTTTTCAGAAGATCCCTTGCTCTTTTGTACTGAGATTTTGATGTTCCTTCTGATATACCCAGCTTTTTTGCAATCTCCTTATGTGACAGACCCTCAACTGCATATAAGTTAAATACAATTCTGGCCCCATCGGGAAGTTGCTTTATGTAGTGAAGAATTATATCATTTGTCAATTCCTGAAATGAGAAACTGCCTCTTTCTTCCTCATCCGGCTCATCCGGAAAATCATCAATAAACACAAGCCTTCTCCTTTGCCTGAAATAGTCAATGGCGGTATTGGTAACGATTCGTCTTATCCAGCCTTCAAGTGAACCTTTTGCATTATACTTTCCGAGACTTGTAAATACCTTTATAAATGCCTCCTGCAGAATATCTTTTGCTTCAACCCTGTCGCCGCAATATGACAGGCATATTTGAAACATCTTTTTAAAATACTTTTTGTATAACTGTTTTTGCAGCTTTCTGTCATTCTGCAGGCAACCTTTGAGCAATATCAGATCCTCTTCACGTGATTTTCCATCCATCAGACATGTCCTCTATTCATTTATTTTCAGAGAAGTTGATTCCTCGATCCTGTTGAAAACCGCGTTATAAATATGGCTGTTAATGTATTTACTTAAAAAGATATACTTTGTATCGTCAATCACACCTGTAAATG
>JAQVEI010000072.1 GCA_028697695.1 Lentimicrobiaceae bacterium | reverse complement strand
TGCTGGGTAAAAAAGTCGGTGAGGCTGTTGAAATTCAGGTGCCGGCCGGAAAAGTCACCTTTGAGGTTATAGAGATCAGCCGTTGATAAAAAATTAGCAGTTTATGGGGAGATTGTCGCAGTTATTTGTTTAGTATTATAAATACTTATTCTGCGCAAACACATTTTAATCTTTTAAAACCGGAATTATGCCGAGCTTATTCACAAAAATTGCAAAGGGTGAAATTCCCGCTTATAAACTGGCAGAGGATGCCGATTTTCTGGCTTTTCTTGATATAAACCCACTGGCAGAAGGTCACACCCTGGTTATTCCCAAAAAAGAAACCGATTATATTTTCGATATAGGTGACCATGAATACATGGCATTGTGGAAGTTTGCCAAAAAGGTGGCATTGGGCATTCAAAAAGTGATTCCATGCGAAAAAGTCGGTGTAGCCGTTATAGGCCTTGAAGTCGCTCACGCACACATACATTTGGTGCCTATAAACACTATATACGATATAGATTTTAAGAAGCCCAAATTGCAGCTTCCTGCTGAAAAATTTCAGCAAATCGCCAGAGATATTTCCAACGCTATCGTGTTGTAACGAACAATTTCTGTAACTTTCGGTTATGCTCATGTGAATAACAGAACCAGAAGTGGAACGGTTATTGAATGTAGTGAAATGGCATACATGGATGTAGGCTGTCAAAATTTGTATCACTTAGCATTAGAAAAACATGGTTACCCTGGCAACTGTAATTACCAAATTGACCCGCAAGGGCTTCGACACCCAGTTTAAGGTTACTCCTGATGGGTTATTGTCGCTAAGTACTGAAAAAACCTACCGGCCCGAGGAGGTTAAGATTAAGCATTTTTACCGGTTTGAAGGTGAGTCTAATCCGGCCGATAACGCTATACTATATGCCATTAAAACCAACACCGGTGAAATGGGAACACTGGTGGACGGCTATGGCATATCAAGCGATCATTTGGTAGATGCATTTATTAAACAGGTGGAAAGGATGGATAAATAAGGTTTAGTCAGCCTGAGAAAATGTATCCACAAGCTTTTATATAACGGGGCTTAATTGCCCCGTTTTGGGAATTTTAAAAATGCAGTGTGTTATGAGTGCGCAAAAAGTCTTAATTCAGGATAGGAAATGGATAACCCACGATGTGCTTCAAATCCGGACTCAGCGTCCCCGGGGTTTTAATTTTAAACCCGGACAGGCCACCGAATTATCCATTGATGCACCTGCCTGGCAGACCGAAACCCGGCCTTTTACTTTTACCAATAAACCTTCCGATGACTATCTGGAATTTACCATTAAGATATATCCTGAACATAAGGGCGTAACCCAAAAAATAAGTGAACTCCAACAGGGAGATGCACTGTTGTTGCATGATGTATTCGGAGCAATACATTATCAGGGTGAAGGCACTTTTATTGCCGGTGGGGCAGGAGTCACCCCGTTTATATCAATATTGCGCACCCTCGAATCAGAAGGCAGGATCAAAAACAACACCTTGCTTTTTGCAAACAAAACGCGGGAGGATATTATTTTAAAAGAAGAATTTGAAAATATGCTCAGGCATAATTTTATAAATATACTTTCTGAAGAAGCACATCCTGATTTTGCCCACGGATTAATCTCCCAGCACTTCATTGGTGAACATATGCGTAGCCGGTCGCGGCCGGTATATGTTTGTGGTCCACCACCCATGATTAAAATGGTTATCAGAGAGCTTGCAGGGCTTGGGGTACCCATGAATCTGCTGGTTAAAGAGGAGTTTTAAGCCTGCCCGGCCTTAATCTGTTCTTGATTTAATGCGGTGGTGTCAGGGGGTTTTTGTAGTTTTGTTGCATGTAACCAACAAATAAACCAGGTTTTGAGCAGTACAACTCCCAGGGCTTCGGTAATCATCCCAGCATACAATGAGCAGGACGGTATAGAGCCATTGCTGGAAAAAATGATCGCCGAAGGCTTCAACAATCGTTATCAGATCATTGTCATTGATGATGGTTCTACGGACGACACAGCAGCCATTGTAAGGAAATTTCCCGTTACTCTTGTGCAACATAGCGCTAACCGGGGATACGGCGCATCATTGAAAACAGGAATCCGAAAGGCTACATGCGAAAAGGTGATGATGCTGGATTCTGATGGTCAGCATGATCCTGCCTATCTGGACGAAATGTGCGCCTTGTTGGATGATAATGATATGGTTATTGGTGAGCGGGATGAACTCTCCCACCAGGTAGGCAATCGTAAAAGTGGTAAATGGATCATCCGCAAAACAGGTGAAATGTTGGTTGAACAGACTTTGCCGGATTACAACTCAGGCCTGCGTGGATTTAAGCGGAATTTGATAATCGGTCTGTTACATCTTATGCCCAATGGATTCTCTTTTTCAACCACTTCCACACTGGCTTTTCTTAAAGAAGGATATAATATAGCCACCTTTCCCATACGTGTGATTGAAAGGGTAGGCCGCCAAAGCAATGTTAAATATGTTAAAGACGGATCGAAAACCCTGCTGCTTTTATTTCGTATCATCATGCTTTTTAATCCACTGAAGATTTTCTTTCCGGCAAGCCTGCTTTCTACATTTTTGGGTATTCTGTGGGGGGTGTTTGGTGTTATTTACTATAGTCGTTTTCCCAATTCAGGGGTAATACTCATCTCATTGGGGATGTTTTTGTTCTTTTTCGGTTTACTGGCCGATCAGATTGCATTGCTTAACCGCAAGAAAGGCTGAGTATGAGCAGTGAGCACATCAATGCCTGGACTGATGATGAGGTTGAAGCCCACTGGGATAGTGTGGCCCACATCTACGTTCATGAAAATAATAAAGTGAAGGAAACACATGATCAGCGGTTTGTGGAAACCATTCAATATCTTCATTTACCCGATGACGCCCATGTGTTGAATATTACCTCACGGGATGGAGAGGCCGATGACTATGTAAAGCGGCTAAAGCCTGATGCCATGGTATTAAATGCTGAAATATCTGCTGGGCTCATTGAGGTAGCCCGAAAGCTACGGCCTGATATTGAGCAGGTTAAAATAAGTAATTACAGCATATTGCCTTTTTACAACGAACGTTTTAACCGTATTATCAGTCTGGAAACCCTGGAACATGTGGCCGACCCGATTGCATTTCTGCGCGAACTTCACCGGGTATCTACGCGCGATGCCCGTATGGTGTTGAGTTGTCCTCCGGCTAGCAGTGAATGGCCTTATCGCATCTATACGGCGCTGTTTGGCGGGCATGGAGAAGGGCCACACCGGTTTTTGTCATCACGTGAAGTGAAAGTAATGTTTGAGAAAACCGGTTGGAAGCTGATTTTACATAAAGGAACCATCCTTATACCGGTGGGTCCGGGATTTTTACGAAAAGCCGGGGAACGATTGATAGAACAATTTCAGGGAACATTTATTTCAGAATTAGGAATTCGCCAGTTTTATGTCTGCGAAAAGTATTGATAAGCTAAAAAAAATAATGAACTCCCACCTATGCAACCGTTGTGGAAGTTGCGTGGGATTGTCGGAGGGCAAAATAATTTTTACCGACCGCGAAGGCGACTACCGGCCTAGGGTGCTGCAGGAGCCCGATGAAGCGCACTCGGCACGCCTGCTGCATGCGTGTACGGGAAAGGATTTTAATTTTCCCGCTTACCGCAAAATGTTTTATGGCGACAGCCCTGATTTTCATACCTACACCGGACCCTTTTATAAGATATTTATCGCGCATGCCAACAACGAAAAAATAAGACAAACGGGTGCAAGCGGCGGGATGTTATCGGCCATGTTGATTTATCTGCTGCAGAGCGGACAAATTGAGGGAGCAGTGGTTACCGGCATGTCGAAGGAAAAACCCTTGCTAACCCAATCCTTTATGGCCACCACCGAAGACGAGATATTGCAGGCTGCACAAAGCAAATACATCATTACCTCGGTAAATGAAATATTACCGGAGATAGCGGCTTTTGATGGCCGTCTGGCGTATGTGGGCCTGCCCGGACAAGTACAAAGTATTCGTAAATTGCAGGAAATCAGTGACCCGTCAGTGCGGAATATTCGCTATGTTTTTGGACCATTTTATGGGAATACCCTTCATTTTTCTTCGGTGAGAAGCTTTTTACGTTCTTATCGGATAAAAGATTATCAAAATATACAACAGCTTGATTTTCGTTATGGTGAGTGGCCGGGCAATATGCGTGTAGAAATGAAGGATGGCAGAACGGTTGAGTTGCCGAAATTTCATGCCAACTACCTTATTCCTTTTCATATCATGAAAAACAGTTTGCTGTGTACCGATCTTGCCAATGAGTTTGCCGATGTATCCGGTGGTGATGCCTGGGCGCCGGTATATGAAGAGCGTGGTAAAGGATTTTCAATGGTATTGGGGCGTTCCCGCGAAGGCATGCGCATTCTGTCGGAAATGGAAAGCAAAGGACTGATAACGCTTCAGCCCATTACCGTGGACGAGGCCATCACTATGCATAGCCATGGGTATGATTTAAAGAAACGAGGCACTTTTATCAGGATCAAATTCCGTAAAATGCTCGGACAGGCCATTCCGGATTATGGCTATAACCTATCGGGTTTCCCATTTAGCCGCTATGTGATGGAAGTGATTATAGATGCTCTTTTTATGGTAGCCGGAACCCGTTTTGCCCGTTGGGTAGCCGAACAAATACCACCGCCATTCATCGGTAAAGTTTTTGAAAAATCGCGTAAGATTTGGAAAAAAGCCACCTTCAGCATAAAACGCGAAAACCTGAACGGATGAAAAAGCCCTGGGTAAAGACACTGATTAAGATTGGCGGCTCGGTTGCTATCATCTGGTTATTGATTAGAGATGTACCCTGGGATTGGACTGAATTTAAACGGGTATTTGTAAACATGCACCTGCACTGGTTTATCCTTTCATTAACCGGAGTGTTGCTGGTGCTGGGCATCAAAAGTCTCAGATGGAATTTGCTGCTCACTTACGAACAAATCGCGTACCCTAAATGGAACAGCTTTGTTGCCTATATGGCTTCACTAACCATTGGATTAATTACCCCCGGAAGGTTGGGCGAAATTTCAAGATTATATTACGTGCGCGAAGAGACAAATATCTCTTTTTACAGCGGGTTTAAAACATTGATTGTCGATAGGATTTTTGATTTTGCCATGCTTATTTGGTTTGGTACTACGGGAATGATGTTTTTTTACAAGGTATTGGGCAACATACACGGAAGCATGTACCTGTTAATTACCGCGGCAGGTATGCTTGCCATATGGTGGGTTATTTATCTTATCCTGAAAAAGTATGTTCACAAAGAAACTTCAAAAGTTGGCTTAAAATTTATACGTGAATCCTGGAACGGGATGTTTCATCCGGCCATGTTATCGCCCTGGTTGCTTACCCTGCTTGCCTATTTTGTTTTTTATGTTGCCAATTATTTCATATTCAAATCCATAGGCTTGCATCTCTCGCTTATAGATATAGGATTTATTCTTAGCCTAATGAGCCTGGCAACATTAATTCCCATATCTCTGGCCGGCTTTGGTACCCGTGAAGTGAGCCTGGTATTTCTGCTGTCGTTTTATGACATTAGCCCTGAAGTTGCCATTATTTTTTCTTTGTTACAGTTTAGCGCTTTCTTTTTGTGGGGAGGGCTTATAGGCTGGATGTTTTGGCTATACAATCCGGTAAAAATGAAACTGATGAAAGACGACTATCGTTCTTTTATGCATTACCTTAAAGGTGCAAAACATTAGAGTGTTGCACTTGTTATATTTATAAAACCAACAAATACGTGATAATTATGGGACATTCAGCACCTGATGCCAGATATGATGCTATGATTTATAATCGCTGTGGCGATAGTGGAATAAAGTTACCTGCCATAGCGCTGGGCATGTGGCATAACTTTGGCGGGGTGGATATAATGCAGGTAAGCCGCGACATTATTATTCATGCTTTTGATAATGGAATCACCCACTTTGATTTGGCAAACAATTATGGTCCGCCTCCGGGTTCTGCTGAAGAAACCCTCGGGCATGTACTGCGCGTTGATCTGTCGCGTTACCGCGACGAAATGCTTATTTCGACCAAAGCCGGGTATAACATGTGGCCCGGCCCTTATGGCGAGTTTGGCTCAAAGAAACATCTTATTTCCAGCCTGGATCAGAGCTTAAAAAGAATGGGCATAGATTACGTGGATATATTTTATTCACACCGGCCTGATCCTGAGACCCCTCTGGAAGAAACTCTGGGTGCGCTGGTGCAGATTGTGCGGCATGGAAAAGCACTCTACATAGGCCTCTCAAATTATAATCCTGCACAAACCATAGAAGCGGCAGAAATGTTAAAACAGATGGGTGTCCCCTGTCTCATTCACCAGTCGCGTTATTCCATGTTCGATCGTTCCGTAGAACTTGAATTGCTGAATACCATTGAAAAGCTTAAAATGGGCTTTATTGCCTACTCGCCTTTATCACAGGGCTTACTCACCGATAAATACTTTGAAGGTTTTCCGCCTGCTTCCCGTGCGGCCAAGCAATATGGGTTTCTCAGAAAAAAACAGGTGACCCCTGAAGTAGTTGAAAAGGCGCGTCACCTGAATGAAGTAGCCCTGAATCGTGGACAGGAGCTCTCACAGATGGCTCTTGCCTGGTTGCTCAGGGATAAACGGGTAACCTCGGTGCTGATAGGCGCGAGCAGCGAAAAACAAGTGGATTCCAACCTTGCTGCCTTGAACAATATGAGCTTTACCGAAGACGAAATACAAACCATAGAAAATATCCTGGCCGAATAGGCTATCCCACTCTTTCGTTGTTTGGAATCGTTTCAAATACCGCGTTGCCTCTTTCCGGCACTTTCGCCTGTTCTCCTGCAATAATCCGGTTGCGTTTTTGTATCTTTGACGCTTAAAATTGATATAATAATGCAATCGTCATTACCTCCCAGAATAAAAACGGCATGGTATATATCAGTGCCGGTCATTCTTCTGTTGATTCCATCGCTGATTTTTATTGTTTCACTTCAAACCATTCAATCGCGTGACAAAGTATGGTATGGAGGTGGCTATGATCCTGAATATGCTTATCTCTTTAATGCACTGAATGTAGCTAACTGCCGTTTGGTGGGCCATTACGATCACCCGGGTACTCCCATGCAGGTATACGGAGCTGCTGTTTTACAAACTTCCCGCTTGTTTATCAATTATGGGAATGGCCTTACCCGGGATGTGCTCTCTCATCCGGAAGCTTACCTTCGGATTTTGAATACCGCCACTGCTGCCCTGGGCACCATGTTTTTGTTTATTGCCGGATTTATCCTCTGGAGGCGTACTTCAAACATATGGTACGCTCTTGCTTTACAGCTCGTTCCATTTATCTCAGGTTTTGTCTTATTTAATGCTTTTACCCGTTTTACTCAGGAAGCAGCATTGATGATGGCCTCTGTGGCTATGGCCGCTGCAACCATTGACTGGTTGATAAACTCTAACAGCGGCAAGGAAAGCGGCTATGCCAAAACTTTTGGCATCATTGGTGGGTTTGGAATGGCGTCTAAATTTTTGTTCGCACCTTTACTGCTCATCCCCTTTTTATTGCTTTCAAATTTTAAGTCACGCATAAAGTATCTGCTATTTACAGCCGGAGCTTTTGTGGTGTTCACCCTTCCCATCATCCCCCTTTATCCCAACATGGCTATGTGGGTGCTCAGGCTGTTCCTTTATACCGGGCAATACGGTTCAGGAAACGCGGGAGTATTGGATACCTTAACATACCCCCACAATTTGCTGTGGACCTTTAAGGTAAACCCTGTCTTGTTGATTTTAACAGCTTTCGGGTTGCTGTGGCTTTTGAGCCAGCTCATTAAAAATAAAGCCGGTAACTTATGGAGACATAGTAAATCATTCCGGCTAACTGTTGCAGTTGTGGCAGCCGTTATGGCTGGCTATCTGGTGATAGCCAAGCAGCCCAAGGAGGCCTACCTTTTGCCCTATGAGATGATTGCGTCAGTATTTTTCATACTCATTCTTTTTGAAATGGGCAGACTGAAAGTGAAAAGCAGTATTCGGTCAATGATTCAGGCATTCGCTCTTCTTGCTTTAGTCATTATTTTAATCCCATTGGGCTTAAAGGGGAAGCAACAAATTTATTCTATCGATAAAAACCACATCTGGGAGAGTTCATGGCTTGCCATGAAAGCCGGCTCAGAAAACAGTATCCTGCTATTTACCCATCCGGCTTCTTCGCCCATAGATGCGTTGTTTTTTGGTAACGCATACAGCCACAGCAGGTACACTGAAATTCTCAATCAATTGTATCCGGACACTTATTTATACAAAGCTGCTGAAAACAGAATAGTTAACTTTGACCATTCCCCTATTGTGCCTGGTTTGCTTGCCGGAAAAAAACGCATTCTAATTCAGTGTCCGGCGGGCTTTGATTTAACGCCGGTTCTTCCTGTGGATCCCCTGGGATTTGTGCTTCAAAACGAACCTCTGTATAAAAATGACAAGCAGGAAATATGGGTTGCTTTTCCTAAGTCAACGGATGATTCAGCATTAAAACAAGTAATGATTTTTAGTTCAGCCGAAGCAAAAAGAGAACCGGGGCGCTTTGGTTATAAAATGCCTCAAAACGTAATTTCCTCTGACCAGGGCATCAGGCTGACGGGCTCTATTGATTATTCCGAAGCGCGTACAGGCCTCAACAGTATCGTCACCCACCCGGGTAGCCCCTATGCCTTTACCACGCAAGATATATCGCTGCATCCCGGTGATGAAGTTGAGGCTCAGGTGTATGCCATGGGAAATCAACCAAAGTCAAACCTGGTCGTTTCAGAAAGTAAAACAAATAGAGTT
>JAQVEI010000071.1 GCA_028697695.1 Lentimicrobiaceae bacterium | reverse complement strand
AAACGCTCAACAGTTGCTACCTGAACTCCGGAGTTTCCAAATGAAAGAGCATGAATTTTTAACAACAGCATTAACTTAACAATCTTGCTGTCAACCTCCGGCCCGGTTCCACAGGCGTGCGACATAACGAGGTTCTCCTGAAGACGCGTCAGGTCGGCTGCAGGCACATTGATGTTGCAAAGCGAACCAAAACCTGTGGTAATTCCATAGATGGGATCGCTGTGCCCGGTGAGCTTATCATCCAGATATTTACGGCAATGAGCTATCTTCGCTCTGGCATCGTCTGATAAAACAAGCTTCATGTCCTGATTGATGATCTGTTCAATCGTGGTAAAGTCTAAGATTTGAGAAGTTATTTCAAAAGTGTTCATTGAAAAATATTTTTATTTCGATTTTAATTTCTGTGAATAAGCGACTAAAGCTCTAACCATTTAATAAACGAGTGCCGACTGTTTCGGGGTCAGCAGTAAGCTGTTCGCCTGTTTCCATATTTTTGAGTATACAGGTATTGTTAAGGCGCTCATTTTCACCAATAATAATTACCCATGGAATTTTTTTACTGTCGGCGTACGAAAACTGCTTTTTAATTTTTGCATTGTCGGGGTACAACTCGGTATTTAAGCCCATAGCTCTGAGACGTCCTGCCATTAAAATGCTGCTTTTTTCCTCTTCACCTCCAAAGTTAATCAGCAACACCCGCGTAGATGAGGCAGTCGAGGCCGGAAAAAGGTTCAATTCCAGCATAACATCATAAATACGGTCGGCACCAAAAGAGATACCCACGCCTGAAACACCCTGCAAACCAAATATCCCGGTAAGGTTATCGTACCGCCCGCCGCCACATATGCTGCCCATAACCACATCAGCAGCTTTCACTTCAATAATGGCACCGGTATAATAATTCAATCCGCGTGCAAGCGTAAGATCGAATTCCAGTGGACTGGCAATACCCATGGTTTCAGTAAGTTGAAACACCTGTTGTATTTCCTCAATGCCTTTCAGCCCCTCTTCACTTTCAGCAAGCCAGGTCTTCATCTGTTTTAGCTTTTCGGCATTGCTGCCCTCCAACTGTATAATGGGTTGCAACCGCTCGATAGATGGTGCATCAATTCCATGCAACAACAACTCCTCGTTTACCTTATCCGGGCCGATTTTATCGAGCTTGTCTATGGCCACTGTAATGTCGGTTATTTTATCGGCATGACCAATGATTTCAGCCATCCCTGCCAGTATCTTCCGGTTGTTGACTTTTAGTATTACCCTAATACCCAATGCCGGGAATACTTTATCGGCAATTTGCAACAGTTCGGCTTCATTCAGAAGAGAGTCAGAACCGATAACATCGGCATCACATTGAAAAAATTCGCGGTAACGCCCCTTTTGAGGCCGGTCGGCACGCCACACCGGTTGAATCTGATAGCGCCGGAAAGGAAAGGTAATCTCATTGCGATGCTGCACCACGAATCTTGCGAAGGGAACGGTAAGGTCATAGCGCAGTCCTTTATCACTGATAAGACCGGAAACCCGGGTGGCATTGTCAGGCCTGAGTTCTTCGGAAGGTATTGCGCTCAGAAAATCGCCCGAATTCAATACTCTAAACAAGAGCTTGTCTCCCTCCTCGCCGTATTTGCCCAGCAAGGTGTTGAGCGTTTCCATGGCCGGGGTTTCAATCGGCTGATAACCAAACTGTTCAAAAACCTGTTTAATGGTTGAGAAAATATAGTTCCGCCGGTTCATTTCAACGGGAGAAAAATCGCGGGTACCTTTGGGTATGGATGGTTTATTGCTACTCATTAAAAGCGGAGTTCAGTTAAATAATAAATTGGGAAATCCGGCCCAAAAGTAACCAATTTTTAGATTATGGAAAGGTTCAGCTTTTCTATCAATTGTTTGAGCCACGCGCCGGCCTGAGGTGAATTTTCGGCAGGCGCCCAGGCAGCAAAATTCTTATCCTCAATGGGAATGTATGGACCATCCTTAATTTCATAGGCTACCGAACCGCTTTGCAGCGATATTACTGTATGAAACGTGCGCGCAGGAATCTCGGCTCCGCTACATTCACTGCCGGCTTTGAGCAGGGCAAAATCTTTGATTCTCCCATCGTCCCAAAACTCTACTATACACAATGTACCACTCAAAGCAAAAAACACTTCCCTCTTGTCGGGCGCCTCATGTTTGTGAGGCTGAATATAGGTGCCCGGCTCCATAGCGTTCAACATACGCTGAAGCGTATCGGCCGGACCGGAATGAAAGTTGTGGTTCATCCGCCCCCGGGAAGATTCCCTCGCCCGCTGACTGGTGGCATCAAGCAATTGCCGGTCAATTTTAATCATAGATGAATTGATTTTCGGGGTAAATGAAGCTTTGAACAAAACATGATGGAATTTCAGTCCAACAGCATCGCTTACCCATTGGTTATATAATTTTGGTTAAAGAAGTAGCTATCATAATAAGGCTGAGTTGTGCAGCATACGCAATAACCATTGGGCAATAATCCCTGTAAAGATAGCAGCCGAAAAGCTTATCATGGTTCCGAGCAAAATATATTCGGCTCCCTTACGGTTGTTGCTTTCGCGGATATCGCCGAATCGAAGTATTGATTTTGCGGCTATCAAAAAGCCTATGGCTGAGAACTGATTCACGAAGATAAAAGTGAGTATCAATAATCGCTCCAGCATTCCAATGTAACGGCCGGCATCTTTTAATCCATCGGGCTGATTGCTTTCCTGCTGCCAGGGCAAAGTGAGCTTTGAAATAACGATACCCATAGGCCACAAAACGACAAGATATGCAATTGCAAGAATCCACAAATCCGGACTTGCAAAAACCAGTGCACAACAGCTATATCCGGAAGTCATGTTAAAAGTATAAAGATATACGGCGGCTATGGTGACCGCCAGATGCATAGCCTGATCAGCAAAAAACATCCCCAGAGAATCCCGTACGGAGGATTTTAACAGATCGATAAGCAAGTGAGTGATAAATATAAACAAGGGAATAGTCCAAATGTAATGGTAGCCTGACAAAGCCCATGACAATACGGCAATAATACCCGCATTTAGATACAAGCCCGTGGACCGCCACTTCCTTACCCGGCGATCATTTATCCAGGTGGTACGCTGCAAAACAAAATCGCCCAGGAGGTGCGCTATCATCAACCGGATGAACAGCAATATGGATTCGGAATCTAAATAAGCCATTGCCATAGGGTTATATATTTAACAAATAGCCTTGTAGACCTATACTCAACCTTTATAGCTTTATAAGGCTATATTTGCTTATTATAGCCGTTTGAGGCTATATTGAACATTTAGAACTTTTAAACAAACAAACTGGTATCAATTTGGTAACTATCAATCGGTTGTATAAGTCAATCCATTTTTCACCAGATCCGAAAAATATTCCATCCACACTTCCACAGCATGCCAGCCCATGGCATTTACCTTGGCAGCGACTGTTGGCTGACGGGTATTGGTTTCGCGGGCGATGTCACTTTGATTCAAGGATTGCATCAGCATAGGCAGCAAAAGAGTCTGGGCAGTTGTCCATCGCCGGATAATTTCATCGGCTAACAACAGTTGAACATTCACCTCTTTGTTTAACTGTTCATTGGCTGAAACAAAACCGGTTAGCCCTGGCGCTTTGAGTTTTTCGAGCAAGCGTCCTGAGAGATTAAATACTTCTCCGCTACTTTCGGTGATGTTTTTAGCCAGGTAATCAACTCTGCCTATAGCTATGGCTATTGTGGCATCTACTGACCTGCTAAGGGGAGCCGGAAATGCGGCACGCAATCCTGCGCGGATAAGCAGCCAGGTTTTAACCGCCAAAGCCGGTTCCACAACAAGTTGAAAGCTGTCACCCCTAAAAACGCTATATTTAACGGGAAGCGTTTTAGGTTTACAAATTGTGTCAATGGAATTGAAAATCGATTTCAAGACGCCCGGGAGCCGTTTAAGGTCTGGGGCAGTCATACGTGAAGAGTGCACGATATCGCCGGTAAGCACAGCAACCAATTGGTTATGCATACTTTATGCTTTTAATTTTTTATACCTTATGCGGTGAGGTGTATCGTTGCCGGTCCGTTTTTTTCGATTTTCTTCGTATTCCGAATAGCCGTCTTCAAAAAACACCACATTTGAATCGCCTTCGAATGCAAGAATATGGGTTGCGATACGATCGAGGAACCAGCGGTCGTGAGAAATAATGACAGCACAACCGGCGAAATTCTCCAAACCTTCTTCCAATGCGCGCAGCGTATTTACATCAATATCATTGGTAGGTTCATCCAGCAACAGCACATTTGCTTCGGAGCGCAGTGTTAATGCCAGGTGCATGCGGTTGCGTTCACCGCCCGAGAGCACTCCGGCTTTTTTACCCTGGTCGGCTCCACTAAAATTAAACCGGGCCACATACGCTCTGGAGTTAAAGAGCTTGCCGGCAAGCTGCAGATTTTCGTTGCCTTCGGAAATAACTTCCCACACTGTTTTTTCAGGATCAATTTCCGTATGAGCCTGGTCAACATATCCCAGTTTTACTGTTTCGCCTACTGAGAAGGTACCACTGTCGGGCTTTTCCAAACCCATTATGAGTCTGAAAAGTGTGGTTTTACCTGCGCCGTTGGGACCTATAATCCCCACGATGCCGGCAGGAGGCAGAGAGAAGCTCAGGTCTTCAAAAAGCAGCTTATCGCCATAGGCCTTGGATATATTATGAGCTTCAATTACCTTATTTCCAAGACGCGGACCGTTGGGGATAAAGATTTCCAGTTTTTCTTCTTTTTGTTTGGTATCCTCACTCATCAGCCGTTCGTAGGAGGCCAGCCTGGCCTTGGATTTGGCGTGGCGTGCTTTTGGAGCCATACGCACCCATTCCAGTTCCCGCTCAAGGGTTTTACGTCTTTTACTTTCAGCTTTTTCTTCCATGGCCAGACGATTTGTTTTCTGTTCAAGCCAGGAGGAGTAGTTTCCTTTCCATGGTATGCCTTCACCTCTGTCAAGTTCAAGAATCCAGCCGGCCACATTATCCAGAAAATAGCGGTCGTGTGTAACGGCAATAACCGTACCCTTATACTGTTTAAGATGTTGTTCGAGCCAGTCGATACTTTCGGCATCCAGGTGATTGGTGGGCTCATCCAGCAACAATATATCGGGTTCCTGCAATAGCAACCGGCAAAGTGCGACCCTGCGGCGCTCCCCACCGGACAAACTTTTCACATTTTGCTCAGGATCGGGGCAACGCAGTGCATCCATGGCACGTTCCAGCCTGGCATCCAATTCCCAGGCATTGTGCTGGTCGAGCAATTCGGTTAGCCGTCCCTGCTCTTCGATAAGCTGGTTCATCTCATCTTCGCTCATGGGTTCAGCAAAGCGGTTATTTACTGCTTCATATGCCTGGAGCAATTCAACAGTTTCAATCACGCCTTCTTCCACTACTTGTTTTACCGTTTTGGTTTCATCCAATTCGGGTTCCTGTTGTAGTATTCCCACGGAATAACCGGGTGAAAAAACTACTTCACCCTTGTAGGATTTATCCAGACCGGCTATAATTTTAAGCAGTGTCGACTTGCCGGAACCATTTAAACCGATAATACCGATTTTGGCGCCATAATAGAATGAAAGGTAAATATCTTTGAGGATCTGCCGGTTGGGTGGTATAACTTTTCCAACACCTACCATTGAAAAAATAATTTTTTTATCGTCGGCCATAAATAATTCAGGTTTTGCGCAAACTTAAGAAAAAATGTGCAACTAATAACGGCAATAACTGCCAGGAAGCAAAATTGGTTATTCTTTGGCAGCCATATGCCTGGGCTGCATGCTGATGGTAAAAGTACTGCTTTCGCCTCTAACCGTCGAAGCTACAATGCTACCATTGTTTAGTTCCATGAATTCACGACACAAGGCCAGTCCCAATCCGGTGCCGCGCTCACCGCGGGTTCCGGCGCGCTGCACTTTGGGATCGAGGGAGAACAGACGCTTTTCAACTTCGGGCGGGATACCATCACCACTATTGTACACCGAAAGGCGCACCTGATCATTGAACAGTGCAGCGCTCAAATGAATTTTCCCTCCCACAGGCGTAAATTTTAATGCATTGGAAAGCAGGTTACGCAACACTGTCATAATCATATCTACATCGGCCCAGGCATACAAGGGAGCAGGCAAATCGTAACTAAGCTCTATGTTCTTGGATTTTATCATGGGTTCGAAAACCGGCAGAGTACTCATTACCATTTCTTTAACATTAAAAATCTGCATAGAGGCCTGGGCAGCACCGGTTTGTGAACGGCCCCATTCCAGCAGGTTTTCAATTAAACGATAGGTATCTATGGATACTTTTAAAATATTATTGGCAGCATCAATCCGCTGGCTTTCGGTGAGATGCTCATACTCACTGCTGAGCAATTCCGAGAAGCCAAGAATAGACTGAAACGGAGATTTCAGGTCATGCGCCACTATGCTAAAAAACTTGTTTTTGGTTTCGTTGAGTTTGTATTGTTCTTTATAAAGCAGGTTAAGCTCCTCCTTTTGCTGAAAAACCTGCTCATTACGTTCGGCGAGCAGGATGTTCTTAATCCGTTTCGATTGATACAGCCAAAAAACAAATGCTGAAAAAACAACTATAATAACTGAAATGATAATGAGCAGGTTACGAATAATCTGCTGCCGTTTAAGTGCAAGCTGACTGTATATATTTTGCTGTCTTAACAATGAGTTATCGCGTTCGGTTTGTTCTGATTCAAAACTTACTTTAAGCCTGCTTATTTTGTCGGCATAGTCATCATTGTATAAACTATCACTTATGGCTTTATGGAGTTTTAAGTAATGTAATGCCCTTTCATACTCACCTTTTGCTTCCCATGCAAGGGCCAGTCCCTCATATCCCTGATTTTTAAGCGAAATAGAACCAATTTTATCTGCCCAACCCATAGCTTCACTGTAATTTGCTATGGAGGCATCCGCGTCGGATGCCTGCATTTCGAGATCTCCCAGTGCCAAAAGTACAATGGCATAGGCATAAGCGTCTTTATTCACCATTACCACCCGGAGTGCCTGCTTCAAAAATATCCGTGCCTGGTCTGTATGGCCTTCTTCCAGACTTACTTTACCGGAATTTACCAGGCTGTGAATCATACCTAGGTGATTATTGATACGGCGTGAAATTTCCAGGGCCAGTTTGTTGTATTCAAGCGCTTTTTCATACTTTTTAGTACTACTGTATAACAGGCCAAGATTGCTATAACTGCTGGATAAACTGGCATCGGTTCCGCACAGCTTATTTATATCCATAGCCTTTAAATAAAACTCCTCGGCAACTGTAAAGTCTTTTAGCGCCAGATAAATGTTACCTACATTATTGTATGATCTGGCCAACCCGATGCTGTCGTTAAGTTCTTCATTGAGTTGAAGAGCACTATTCATGTATTCTATGGCTTTGTCGTAACGTCCTAGCACATAATATATATTGCCGATATTGTTCAGCGCAAGCGACAGGTGTGGCTTGTTGTTACTTTTCTCCAACAGCTCAGCACCTTCCTGATAATTTTTTAAAGCTCCACTAAAATCACCCTGTGCCTGACGGATAAGACCTATATTGTTGAGCAGGCCTCCAGCTGCATTCGTATCACCCAACTCCAAATAAAGCAGATAGGATTGCTGATAATACTCCAATGCCTGGCGGTGATTGTTAAGAAAATAATGAGCCTTACCCAATAGCTTCATTGCCAGCGCACGGCGGGGCTTATCATCAGGTTTGAGCTGTTTAAGCAGCGTGCCAATATCAACAATGACTTCATCCGGAGATTGGTTAACAATTTTCTCCGCCTGTTTCAACCTTTCGTCCAGTAAATTATCAGGCTGGTTGGCCTTTACCTGTGGCAGACCTAAAACAACTGACAACAAAACGCAGAGGACAATGGTTTTACCTACAAGCATTGGAAAATTCATAAAGTATACGCTATTCTTTATTAATGCAAAAATGCTAAGAAGGTAACCCCCTCTGGCACAAGAAACAACTTTTACCCGCAAATTTATTAAATTGCTCTATCATACAAAAGTATTAAAAATAGCACTGTCAGCAAAAGAAAATTGTCCCATTGTATTCAGGGAGTTGCATCATTGAATTTGTATTTAATCTCAAAGAAGACACTGCAAACCAATCATATTTTTACTGCTCAATGAGCTTGAGCAAATGGCTGGTAGCACCTTGCCAACTGTAATTACGGTGCACGAAATCGAAGCCCGATTTGGCAATCGATTTAAGGAACACTTCATCCTCCAAAAGCCGCCTTACCTGGGCAGCAACCTCCCCGGGCGTATCTCCTATCAATATGTCTTTTCCGGGTACAGCTTTGAGCGCAGCATTACAAAGCGATGATGTTATGCATGGAAGTTGCATTGACATGGCCTCCAGCAATTTATTCTGCAAGCCTGTACCTATTTGCATTGGAGCCAGGAAGATACGGGCACCGGCATAACATTCGCGAATATCGTCAACCCAGCCGGTTACCATTACATGTTTACCGGCAAGGGCCTTAACACGTGGATGTGGCGTGGCTCCGGCAAGCATAAGCGTTAGGTCGGGATAGGACAGGTGCAACAGCGGCAATACCTGTTTCACAAGATATTCAGCACAGTTCACGTTGGGTGGATACCCCATATTACCGGTAAACACCAAATCATGTGTCACTGCTTGCTTCAACGGTCTGAAAAAAGTATGATCTACGCCATTAGGCACTACAACTATCTGATGCTTACCTGCGTGAGGGATTAAATCGCGGTCAGGAGCAGAGATAATGGTTTTGTGATTGAAACGATCAAAGACCCAGGCTTCATATGAACGCAATCTTAGATCGGAAGAGCACAC
>JAQVEI010000070.1 GCA_028697695.1 Lentimicrobiaceae bacterium | reverse complement strand
GGAAGCAGGCAGGGGAGGCAGAGACGAAAAAAAAGCTTATGCTGTGCTGTTGTATCATCAAGCTGATATTATTGAGGCCCGCAATACGCTGGCAGCCGCCTACCCGCCAATGGATGATATTAAAAAAGTGTATGCTGCACTTGGCAACTATTATAATCTGGTGCCGGGTACCGGCAAAGACCTCTCCTTCGATTTTGAGCTTACTGATTTTGCAGCACATTTTAACTTTAAGTCACTTTTGGTTTTTAACGCCATAAAATTTATGGAAAAGGAAGGTTATCTGTGGCTCAATGAATCCGTCAACCATCCGTCGCGGTTGTTTTTTAATGTTTCGCATGACGAGCTGTATAATTTCCAGGTCGATAATGCAATATATGATCCACTCATTAAGACCATCCTAAGGTCATACGGCGGAGTTTTTACTGAAGCTTCCGTAATCAGTGAAAGTGAATTGGCTAAAAGATTAAACACTACTCCCGAATGGATAATAAAAACACTTCAAAAATTACACGAAATTAATTTGCTCACCTATATACAAAGGCGGGTAAAGCCACAGCTTACGTTTGTCAGCGATTTGGTTAAAGCAGCCGATCTTTCCATTAGCCCTGAAAATTATAGTGACCGCAAACGTGATGCTACCGAACGACTGGAGGCCCTTATTGGCTATATTATCCACAATAAATATTGCCGAAGTCAGGCATTGGTGCGTTATTTTGGGCAAACAGCTTCATTGCGGTGTGGTATTTGCGATGTTTGTATCGAGCGGAATAAAGCAGAATTAAGCGAGTTTGAATTCAATTCTATTGTGAATGCCATTAAACCAGTGCTGAGTGTGCGGGCTTGTTCGCTGGAACAAATTATGGACACCTGTCCCGGTATGGATGAGGATAGGGTGATAAATGCCATCAACTGGCTGGCTGATAACGAAAAAATAAGCATTGATGATGAAGGATTATTTAAATGGAATAATTGATAAATTAGACAAGCACCGGCTTACATCGGGATTTTTTCAGCAGGATGACGTGGTGGGCATCAGCAGGCAACTGCTGGGTAAGATATTGGTAAGCGGCGCACAGGATGTATATACAGCCGGTGTAATCGTTGAAACTGAAGCTTATGCCGGAGAAACAGATAAAGCTTCTCATGCATTTGGCGGCCGGCGTACCGCACGCACTGAAATAATGTATCATGAAGGTGGATTTGCCTATGTTTATTTGTGTTATGGAGTGCACGCTCTGTTAAATGTAGTGGTTAATGTTCCGGGGGTACCACATGCCATATTGATAAGAGGGGCAATTCCTTTTATGGGCAAACAAACCATTGAATCCCGTATTCATCGGCAGCTAAAATTTCCAGCCGATTGCTTTGGTCCGGGTAAAATTACAAAACAACATGGAATAACTACGCGCTTCAATGGCGAGGATCTGGCTGGGGGGCATCGCTTGTGGCTGGCTGATGTATCGGTAGCTCCACGGCCAAAGGATATCATAATGGGGCCTCGCGTAGGAATAGATTATGCTGAAGAAGATGCATTGCTGCCTTACAGGTTTGTGTGGGATCATAAAGCTGCCGTGGAGGAAATGAAAAAAGCCCGGCTTTTTGAGCCAGGCTTCCGGTAAAGGAGTAACTTTAATTACTTAACACTCTTTGAAAGCTCTGTGCCTGGCTTAAATTTAACTACTTTCTTAGCAGCAATTTTGATCTCTTTGCCGGTCTGTGGGTTTCTTCCTTTGCGGGCAGCCCTCTTTGCTACTGAAAAGGAGCCAAAACCTACCAAAGCTACACGATCACCTTTTTTCAGGCTTTTTGAAGTGGCCGAGATAAAAGCATCCAGGGCTTTCTTTGAATCGGCTTTGGTCAATCCGGATTCTGCTGCCATAGCAACAATCAATTCTTGTTTGTTCATCGTTTCCTGATTTAAATGAATACTTTGATGGATAACCTAACGCAAATATAAGCTATTCCATTGTAAAATCAAGTGTTTTGACGAAAAACCACAAAAAAAGTTAATAAAATAGGTTATTGTTGATAACTTCTTGTTAAAGACTTGATAAAAAGGACGCAAGGAAACGCTACTACCGTGTTATTTCGCGATTTTCAGGATAAAAACCTGAGCGTGGTGCCGGGTTGTATACCGCGCATAAATGCTGCTGCTTCCATAGCCTTTTTACCCACCGGCTGAAGCACTTTAATCTCTATCATTTCATCCCCGGTAGCTATCAGTAACCTGTGCTGTGAGGTATAAAGTATCTCCCCCGGATTTAAATCGGCAGAAATCGCAGTTAGCGAGGATTTAAGCAGCTTTATCTCTTTAATGGAGCCGTTAATGCTCATTGAAGACCAGGCGCCGGGAAAGGGGCTTAACCCGCGAATGTGATTATGCACTGTTACCGCTGGATTGTTCCAGTTAATTTTACCATGTTCACGAAATAAGCGGGGGGCAGTTTTTAATGACTTTTCATCCACAGGCTGAGCCTGGGTAACCACCTCACCTTCGCCTATGAGTTGGAGCGTTTCCAACACGGCAACAGCACCCAGTTCCATAAGCCTGTCATGCAACTCTCCGGCAGTTTCATTCTCACTTATATCAAGGCTTCGCTGAAGGATCACAGCACCTGTATCAATCTTGTCGTCTATAAAAAAGGTAGTTACGCCGGTTTGGACTTCACCCTGAATGAGCACATGGTTAATGGGTGCTGCCCCGCGGTATTGCGGCAAAAGTGAAGCATGCAGGTTAAAACATCCCCCGGGCGGTATTTCCCAAACCTCCCTGGGGAGTTTTCTAAAGGCAACCACTACAAATACATCTGTACCAATGGATTTGAGCTCTTCAATAAACCATTCTTCTTTTAAACTTTCAGGCTGTAATACCTTTAACCCCTGTTGGACAGCAAATTTTTTAACTGCAGAAGATTTTACTTCAAGACCGCGTCCGGCCGGCTTATCTGAAGCAGTAACTACTGCGGCTACTTCAATTCCAGCTTCGAGTATACGTTTTAAAGGTAAAACAGCAAATTCAGGTGTTCCAAAATATACGACACGCATCATTCATTGAAGTTATAGGATCAGCTACAAAAATAATGTTAATTGTTGGTAGATAAAAAAAACACCCGGGAATTCCGGGTGTCAACTTGAAGGAAAGCTTATTTTATTCACCACGCAGTTTAGCAATATATTTGTCAGCTTCGCGTGCCTCTGCACTGCGGGGATAAGTTGTTTTTATCTTTTCATACGTCTCAATGGCCTTATTGTTTTTTCCATCCAGCTCATACGCCCATGCTGCTTTTTGAAGAAAAACGGGAGTAGTAAATTCATTTTCGCTTGATTTTGCTGCCTTTTCATACTGAGATGCAGCTTCTGCAACCTTACCCATTTCCATATAGGCATCTCCAATAGCACCTTTGGCCATAGGCTGAACCAAAGCATCATCAATGTTAAATTTCTTAAGATGATCAATGGCTTGTTGAAATTCTCCCTGGTTCAGATAGATGATACCTGCGTAATAATGCGCCAGCGTAGCTGCTTTGGTCATGCCGTAGTCATCAATAATATCAAGAAAACCCGGGTAGCTGCCGTCACCATTAAGGGCCAGGTTCAGAGAGTCCTGCTCAAAATACTTTTCGGCCATAAATATCTGAGATTGGGCTTCTTTTTCACGCGGCTCCATGTAAAAGCGCTGGAATCCAAAATAAGCAAGCACCACTAAAGCTATCGCTCCTACAATGATGCCTATAAGTTTTTGGTTTTTTTCAATAAAAACTTCAGACTTGCTGAGGGCTTCCTCAACAGCCATAATTTTTTCTTCGGTATTGTCAGTTTTCTTTGCCATTGATTTAAAAATTTGTGGCGCAAAAGTAAGCCTTTTTTTTATAAACACAAACTTCACAAAACCCTCTGTTTGTTATTGTATGTTTTTATTCGGCAATGAAACCCGGGTGATAATTATTGGCTTTGCTGTTAAATGAGCTGGAAAGTTGCTGATTGTCGAAATATTTACTACTTTTACCTGATTAACTCGTACTTCATTAAATACAAAAAACTATGGGTAAAGGAGACAAAAAAACAAAGCGTGGAAAAATCATAATGGGTTCTCATGGCGTAAGCCGTCCACGTAAGAAAAAGGCTTCGCCTGTTGGCCAAAACCGGGATGACAGCAAAAATACCGTAAGTTCAAAAGCTACGGTAAAAAAGCCAACTGAAGTCAGCCCAAAAGAAACCCAGGCCAAAACAACTGCCCGGCCTAAAGCTGCTGTAAAGCCAAAAGCTGCTCCGGCCGATACCAAGGCCAAAGAAAAGTCAGCGGCAACCAAAACTGAGGATAAAGAATAACCATTGTATGTGAATTTTTAAGACTGTTTCAGTTTCGGCTGAAACAGTTTTTTTTTGAGGATACGCCTGTCTGCCGGATGATAGGCTGTGCTTTGGATACCCAACCTATTTTACGAGTTGTTTGAATCGTTTTCCACGCTCTTCAAAACTGCTGAATTGATCGTAACTTGATGCGGCAGGCGACAGCAGACAAATTTGATTGGCAGGCGTTATGCTGATGGCACGATATACTGCATCATCAAACCGTTCAAAGTGCTGAACCTCTGCCACACATTTCTTCCCCGATAAAATTAAATCATAAATATGACGACCTGCCGGACCGGTAAGCAAAATATGCTTCAATGGCATTCCTGACAGGGCGACGGCAAATTTACTGTAATCAATGCCTCTGTCGTAGCCACCTGCAATGAGGGTATATACATTTTTTAATGATGCCAGCGCTGCCAGTGTAGCTTCAGGTATTGTAGATATTGAATCATTGTAAAATTGTGCAGTGCCGGCGGTCTCACAATATTCCAGCCGATGCTCGAGTGGCTGAAAATCTTCAATGCCGTTCGCGATATTTTCGGAGGAAATTCCCGAAAGGTGAGCTGCTACTGCTGCCATATAGATGTTCTGTAGATTGTGAGTCCCCAATAAACGGGTTGGAGGTGTTGAGGAAATAATTTTTTGGGTATGCTGCTCAAGCTTTAAGGTAAGTGCGTTGTCCAAAATGCCGGGTCCCGCATTGCTAAAGGTACCCGTGTGCACAGGCACGGCCAGCCCGGGGATTTCCTGAGTGGATAAAAGGTGGGCTATTCTTTCATCACCGGAGCTATAGATAAAATAGTCGCCCCGCTTTTGTTTCAGTGCAATTTGAAATTTGGCCTGTTGGTAGGCCGCAAATGAGGCGTAATGGTCTAAGTGTTCCTCAAAAATATTGGTCAATATTGACACATGAGGAGCAACGCTTATATACTCCAGTTGATGTGAGGACAACTCACATACGATCCTGGTTTGGGTAGTCAGGCTATCAAGTGCATCAAAGAAAGGCAGCCCAATGTTTCCCAACAATACCGCATCGCTGCTTTGTTTTTTGTAAATGTGGTAAATTAACGAAGCTGTTGTGCTTTTACCCTTGGTGCCGGTAATGCCTGTGATCCTGTTGCTGTAAGCTTGCAAAAATATATCGGCTTGTGAGGTAATTTTTTTCGTATCAATAAAAACGTCTGCTTTTGCCAGTGAAATGCCGGGAGATTTTATGATTACGTCATACTCATTTAAGCGATCCAGGTAATTTTTTCCCAGGTTTAGCTTTACCGCGGACGATTGTAAATCACTGTGACGATTTGATATGGTCTCATCTGCATCCGCAATGGTGAGCTTGAGCAGGGGAAAGTATTTTCTCAGTAGTTTAAAAGTGGATTGCCCTTCGCGGCCATATCCAAGAATAACCACCGATTTTCCATGCAGCAGCTTATCAAGAAGTGCTTTCATCTTAAAGCTTGTTTTAAAATTTCAATCAACTCATTCGGAACATAATGTTCATCATTCAGTGGATGTTCCATGTCAGCCCGGAATAATGGCAATTGCCGTGAATAGTTATTAAGCAGTAATGGCAAATTGTCATGATTTTGACGGATAAGATTTAAAGCATTATTCACATCATCAATGGTGCCTACGCATTCAAATGGTTTGTGGATTGCCTGACCTGTAAGCTCCTCAAACACCGCCTGCATCCGTATATCGTTAAGCATCGAAGCTCCAATAAGTTCGTCTGCCTGTTTTACTCCAACAAAGGCTGAAAGCATAATGTGGGTAAACAGACATTTGGAGCAGGATCCGCACCAGCTATCGGTTTTACTTCCCACATTACAACTTCTGAAAACCTTGTGGTATTGAGTAAAGCCTGAAAAAATCTGCATAATCCGGTACTCGTTCAATGGCCGCAGAAAACTAAAATAATTGAGCCCTGCAGTGATGTATCGGGAATAATAGTGGCGAAAGCTTGCCTCAAATTCAAATGTTTTTGAGTATTGATGGTTAATGTTGGTTCCTGGAATGGTGGGTTCGTTGGCACTGGATTCATTGGAGAGGGCAATGTTTTTAAAACCCTTTAATGTGGCTGCAAGCAGGGTGTAAAAGGCAAGCATGGCCGAAAATGGCGTATGTCCGTTCAAAAAGCCCTGCTCGTTTAATTTCAGTAATAGCGGATCAATGCTGCGGTTTATAATTATGGCCGATGCTTCGCTTAATCCTGCAACCCTCAGGGTGTCGAGTGTGGCTTGCCGGGGATTCATAATAAGCGGAACCACTTTGTAGTTATGATTTAACAGCAGCTGAAGACTAACCGCGGAATCTTTACCCCCACCTATTGGCACAACGAAACTATTGTCAGAGGCATGGTAATCCGATGGATTAAAGGTTTCTTTACCCGATGATTGAATGGTGACAAAGGTGGAAGCATCAACCTGAATGCCGTTGGTATAAAAGAATTCTCCAAGGCCGTTGTAAAACAGCTCTTTAAACCATTCAGCCTGGTCGGGAGACAAATGGCCTGCTTTTATTTCTATACGCGGGGAGCAGGCGCTTTTCCAGTAGCTCACCAGCTCGATAAGGCCAATGTGAAATACAATGTTTCTGATTAAAACTGAATTGGTGTTAAGCAGATGATTTAATGCTTCGGTGCTTTGTCCTGTGCTAATTTGTATCCGGGGTGAAAATTGAATATCGTTGCCCAGGCTAAAAATAAATTGTAATTTTAGCTGATTATCTTCAACCAGGATAATAAAACGCTCGTAAGTAAAAACCGGATACGACTGCCGCAGTTTGTTGAACAATTGTACATTATCTTTTTTGGTCATGGCAGGGTGGTACAGATTTTGATACTATTAATGTTGAAATGCAAAATTAGACAATCGGCATTGATAAACTACCTGTTTCTTTAAATCGGTAGGATGAGAAACCATAATTTAAGGCAAAAATGAAAAATAAGACGATGGAACCTTTTAAGATAAAACCCAACACCGGCAGAATTTTAATCTCGGTACCCTTCCTTCAGGATTTCTACTTCCGTAAGTCGGTTGTTTTGCTTGCTGAACATGGTATCGATGGTAGTTTTGGCATTATTCTGAATAAGCCTGTTGAAGTAAAACTAAGTGATGTATCCAATGATTTTGAAGGCTTTGATGCACCTGTTTTTTTAGGCGGACCTGTAAAAACGGATAGTCTTTTCTTTATTCATACCCGTCCCGATCTGATTGATGATGGTGTTAAGATACTGGAAGGTTTGTATTGGGGTGGAAACATTGAACTGGTTAAAGAGCTTATCAGGCTGGGTAAGCTTAAGGCTGAAGATATCCGCTTTTTCGTGGGATATGCCGGATGGGTACCTGATCAACTTGAACGGGAATTGGAAGAAAATTCATGGGTGGTTTCGGTTACTGATTTGCAGGAGGTCATCAATGAAAATCCTATAGAATTGTGGAAACATGCCCTTAAAAAGTTAGGAAGAGAATACACTTTCTGGGTAAATTATCCCCCCGATCCCATACTCAATTAAAATTTAAAAACATTCATTTAAAAAGATGTTCCGCTTAACTGGTTTAAAAACCCGATAGCCAGAGATGGCTTTAAAAGGAGGGTAAATACCAGGCCAAATACTGCTCCCCAAAAATGAGCATCATGCCCAATATTATCACGCCCACGTTTGGCCATATATGCAGAATAAATCAAGTAAAGTATTCCAAAAACGAAGGCCGGAATATTAAAGGGTATAAACAAAAAACGAATAGAGGCCAGCGGATGAATGATGATGCTTGCAAACAATACTGCTGATACTGCTCCTGAGGCTCCCACCGCGCTGTAGGCCGGGTTATTCCTGTGTTTAGCATAGGCAGGGGTGGTGGAAAGCAATACTCCGCCTATGTAAAGCAAAGCATATAAATAAATACCTTTAATGCCAAATAGGGCCAAATACGAACCTTCAACTGATTTTCCAAAAGAGAGCAGCACAAACATATTTACCAGCAGGTGCATCCAATCGGCATGCAACAGTGCGTATGAAAGAAAGCGGTATCCCTGTTTTCTGCTGTCAATCATATAAGGATTAAACACCAGCGCATGAAAAAGATGTGCGTTGTTGAAAGCCAGAATGGAAATTATCGCTGTGAGCGCAATGATAATGTAGGTGATCATAATGTTTTTTTAAAGTCAACAAACCCTGACCTGATTCCAGTAACCGGACGGTAGTTGCTCAACAATCAATTAGCCATCATTTACAACTGTATGGTCAATTTCAGAACCGAGGGTGCTGTGCGGTATAATGTAAATAAGCATTAAAACAATGGATGCCAGTAACGCCCAGCCATGTTTCTCAGGATTTCGCCAGAGTTTATATACGGCCCAGGCCCAGAACACAAAGGCAATGGCTGTTTTATTGTCTGTAAGATCGTAACCAAAAGGGAAGCCTGTCCAATAGGCTCCAAAAGCATATTTTTGAACGATAGGCCCAAATACCAATCCCCCAATAAATAAAAAGATGAGTGTAAGCCACGATAGCTTAAAGGTCTTGAGCCCTTTTATA
>JAQVEI010000069.1 GCA_028697695.1 Lentimicrobiaceae bacterium | reverse complement strand
ATATTTCATTTCGTGTGATGAAATAGTGAGACTTACACTCAAAATTCCAGTTGCCAATAGATGGGTAAAGAGAAACGGTTTTTCCATTAAAACGAATTTCCCAGTCTGTTGGTGAGATTGGGGTTACAACCTTATTCCCACACCCACAGACACACAAATGAACAGCCGTTCGATATTCAACGGAAATATAAAGAATGCCTTGTACTGGAGAGTTCGGTATGAACTCAACAAATTTATGCTGGATTGTCTTCATTAAGCAATTTATTTGTATTGATTAAAAACAAACTATTATGTTCCTGCTTCACATCCTGATAAAAGCCACTTAGCTTTTTCCATTTCAAGACGGCTAGCATAGCATTGAGACAATTCAAGTCTGCTATTTGAATGTTGTTTGAATATTCGTTTTCTTCCGATTCAGATGAACCAATTCGAAAATCCAAATGGTCGCTTTTCTCAGTCGTTCCAACTGTAACACGAACAGCACCATTCAGACAATCATCGGATTTGTTAACACCAATACCGACATCAATAAATGTTACGCCCATATTCAAAAACGCTTTAGTAAGATTGTAGCGAACTTCATTTTTGTCAATGCTTATAAAGACATAGCTAAAATCCTTTAGTTCACTTACGTTTTCAAGCGTTACATAATTCGAATGTGCCGTTATTCCTGCGTGCATATTGGAATAAATTCCATAGTAGTAATCTACTTTCATTATTCCGTTTTCTGCTTCCAATTTTTCACTTGAAACCGCACCAGGAGAACGGAAAGCGTTGTGTAGTTGAAAAACATCAGCATCAAAAATGTGTATTTCTTTGACAGGCGTTTTGGCAACTTGGTCAAGAATATATGAACCAGTTCCACCTAGTCCGATAATTGCGATTTTTTGATTTTCAAATTTGCGATTTAGAAACTCTATGCCTGCACGTGAAGAATTCGTATCAGGATAATTAAAAATATTTTTATCACTCATCACTTCCATTTTGATTAGAATTTTTAAATGGTTTTGTTGTTACTGTACCATCAATAGCTTTTGCATTAATACTAAGTATTTCGGCATAAGTCCTGATTTTTTCAAAGTAATTTGGGTAGTTTCCTGACACTGGTTTACTAGAAAAATAATGTGTTACCAATAATTTATTAGTTAGTTGTTGCCTATTATAATTATTAATAATTGCGACTAGTGGTTGACCATCAGCATTACAAGGCGTTTCCCCACAGAAAAAAATGGTGTGATCTGGTGGCGTTGATATTTTTGTTGGTGTTGCATAGTTTAATACACAAACCAACGTACCGTAGGCTACATTTTTAGAAGGAGTCACATAGGGTATTTGGCGGACAACCAAGTGTCCGCCCTTTACCTCTATATCATAACCTTCTTCTTGCAGACGATTCAGGTCTGGATTAAGACTTATCAGTTGCTGTTGCATTGAAAATCATTTTATGTTTAACAAAAACCTTTTGACCTGCAAACATTGAACCCTCGGGATTTTGTCTTGGGCCATCTTCGTATGCTACAGTATAAACCATTGTCGGCTTATCTATAAACTGCCCAAACGCAAGAATAATAACCTCTTTAAAACTAATTTTTTCCTTTATCCATTTGTGCTGCGTTCCGTTCACTAAAATGGTTACTTCCTTAGCTTTGGAGTAAAAACGTTCAATACCGGGACGAGCAAGATTTACTTTCTTATCATCTGGAATTAATTCATCTTCCTTGGGCTTAGGATTTTCCAGAAAGATTTCATCTTCTATTGGAATATTCCCAAGCCTTCTGATTTCTGCACCCGAAATGTTCGGATGATTCCACTCATACAACTTACCATTGATTGAAAGTTGAAATTCAGGTTTACCATTTTCACCTGCAGGATTTTTTTCATTTTGCATAGACTTAAAATTTATATTATTAATTACTTTTACAGGGTTATTTTGACCCTTTCAAATATGTATGCTATGGTTTTACATTTTTTTGCCATTCGTGGCAAATTTTTTCTTAACCTTAGCATACTATCATAGAAAAGCAAATGAATTTAACAGAAGCAATACAGTCGGTAGATATGGATGAAGTGATTGATAGGATGAATGCCTATGCTATCAGCATATTGAAATCTGTTGGAGTTAAAAACTTCAACGGAAAAGAACCTATTGATTTCGTTGGTGAAGTAATTTTAAAAGTGATGGAGGGTCAACGAGACTGGACTAAAGCGAATTGCTCTTTTACTGAATTTCTCTTTGGATGCCTTAAAAGTGAAATTTCTAACTTCTTCAAAACTAATAAGAATATCTACGATAATGAATTGCCTGAAATTCCCTCAACTGACCAGTCTTTTAGTGAAGAACATCTCAGAAATTCCATTTCTGAGATGTTAAAAATAGAAGGTGCGGATGATGATGAGTTAACGGTTTTCGAGTATTGGGTAGACGGTATAACAAAACCCTCAGAAATAGCAAAGGATTTGGGTATAAACGTGAAGGAAGTTTATAATATAACCAAACGACTTGAAAGACGGCTACCAAAAATTCAAACACAAGTAAAAAATATCATATGAGCAAAGAAATCAATAATAAAATCAATGATGCTTTATACGACTTCTATTTGGAAGCAGATAAAGACATTATAAAAGATTCGCTAAAAAGTGATATTCAAAATCTTGATGAATATAACAAAAAGAAAAAACAAATAATCTTTTTAGCACAGGCTAAGGCCAAACAAAAACATAATGAATATTTGTTAGCACTAGCGAATAAGTTTCAAGAAGCTGTTTTACAAAACATTGAAAAACCTGTTGCAATTTTAAAGCAACTAATTCAAGGGAATGCCTCACTCGCATTGTATCGCAATCTTGACAAATTATCAAAAGAAGATATTATCGAAATCATTAAGGATAAGAATCTAGTTGAATTATTGGAACAATTAGAAAATAATGACAAGAGCCACTAACGCACATATTCAGGCACAGGAGCTGTTGAATAGCTGTGGATTAGATGAAATTACTGATCTTGAAATGAATTTATTTGTTTCAGGATTAGATGCAATGCTCATTGAAGAAGCTTTACCAAATTGTGATGGCAAAATCATTTTCGGAAATACCAAAGCCGTAATTAAAGTAAATTCTAATATTCAATTTGAACAAAGAAAACGCTTTGTAATAGCACACGAAATTGGTCATTTAATTATGCATAAAAATATTCAACTTCCAGACGACACATTTTCCAATTTCAACATCATTGCAGGAATGGAAAATGCCCTGAAAAATGGCAAACAAGAATTAGAAGCCAACGAATTTGCTTGTGAACTTTTAATGCCCGAAAAATTATTTTTAAAAGAAGCTAAAGGAAAAAAGTTTTCTCCGCTACTTATAAAACAACTTTCAGAACGGTTTAAAACCAGTTTAACAGCAACAGTTTTTCGCTATTTACAATTTAAGCAATTACACCCTATTTGTCTTGTTTTTATTGAAAATGGAATAGTAAAGTATTGGAAAAAATCAGATGACTTGAAGATTTGGTTTGGTGACTTCACCCGATTAGCTCCGCCTTCTGATTCTGTCGCAGCAGAATACATAGAAAAGGATTACGACTTTTTATATAAGCTTGAAGAAAAAGCTCAATTAATATCTAAATCAACTTGGTTTAATTTAGGAGTTTATGATGTAGATAGCGATTTCTATGAGTATTGTATCCCAACCAAAAGGTATAAAACAATTTTAAGTATCATATGGGAAGACTAAATACAACCCACAGGTGTAAGCACATTTGCAATTCGCACAAGCCAACGCACAGACCAAAAATTACAAAAGAGCTTTCACCTTTGCCACCCGAAGGAAAAATTATTTTTTAAAATCCCTTCCCTCAAAATTTTTAAAACAGCCAACACAAAAGCCCGACAGACAGAAAACAAAAAATGATGGTAAAAATACAGAAAATCAACGAATTTACAATGACGGTGGACAGAAGGCCAGCTTACAATCGAGTAGACGGCCCCGCCAGTTTTAGCTGACGGGGTGCGCCTCTCACACCACTGTACGTACGGGTCTCGTATACAGCGGTTCAAACACCATCATCGAATTTTAAGATAGTAATCAAGGAACGATCTGTAGCCTCTTTGTTTGAGACGGTCGAGCGTGATTGTGGTAATGAGTATTGGGCTACACGAGACAGCCCAGCCACGCAAACGGCTGTGCGCCTGCAAGGCTGAAATTTATTTTTTACCTCCGGAAAATTTAAGAATTTAGCTACGGTATTGAATATTTATTTTCCTTTTTTTTTAAGCTCCATTTGAATGGTATTATTTCGTATATTTGGAAGTCTGGCCGCTAAGAAGTAGTGCCTGACTATGGCATAAAAGCGATATGCATGGCAGGGTGATATGTGTTATTTAATCTGTTTGTTATGAATGCGATATATATCTTGCCCGGTCAACAGGCTTTGTTGCATGAAGCCTTACAGAAATGTGCAAAAAATCCGGCAACGGCATCGGTTATCTTCTTAATGGCCGATAAGAATGCATATTCCGAAGAGGCACTTACACCTCTGCTCCAGGCTTTTAACAAGCCACTCATTGGCGGTATTTTTCCCGAGCTTATACATAAGGGTAAACGTCGCGATGAAGGGGTGCTGATTGTTCAGTTGCCTTTCACTTTACATACGCTGCTTTTTGATTTATCGCAGCCCCCCGATACATTTTTTCCGGCGCTAAATGAATTCCAAGTGGTTTCACCAGATACGCCCAGTACACTTTTTGTTTTTACCGATGCATTGGCCCCTCAAAAAGAAGCATTTATCTATTCCTTATTCAATTTTTATGGGATTTATCCAGTTTACATTGGAGGCAGTGCCGGTTCTCTCAGTTTCAGGCCGCTGGCGTGTATAATAAACAACAAGGGTATGCACGCCAACTCTGCAATCATAGGCTGGGCCGGCAAACGTATCGCACTGGGTGTTTCCCATGGGTGGGAGTCAGTATCTGAACCTTTAAAAATTACCGGTGTTGACAAATACCACTTGACCAGTTTAAACTGGCAACCGGCATTTGAGGTGTACAAATCTATTGTGGAAGCACATTCGGGACAACGTTTTGACGACAATAACTTTTTCCGCATTGCACGTTCATACCCCCTGGGTATCTCAAAAATGGATGCCGAAAAAATAGTGCGTGACCCCTTTAGGCTTTCAGGTCAGGAGCTGATATTGATAGATAAGGTAAATGAAGGTGAATATATAGAAATTATGTGCGGAAGTATGGAATCATTGATTCGCGGAGCTGTATTTGCCCGGCAAATGGCTATCAATCAGCGCACTAAGGATATGAACCAGCACAATCTGTTTTGCATTGACTGCATATCCCGGGCGTTATTTATGGAGAAGTTGTTTAACGAAGAATTAAACGCTGTGGGTGAAGGTTTGGAAGTTAATGGCATGCTCTCTTTGGGTGAAATTGCCAGCTCTGAAGAATCTTTTTTAGAAATTTATAACAAAACTGTGGTAGTAGGAATATGGTAACCGCTAAATTTCAATCTGAGATATTTCTGGAACTGGTTTTCGCAGCCAGCAGTGAGACTGTGGAACAAAAAATACTGGAAAAGTCTATTCCTCTTTACATGAGGAAGCTCAATTGCTTTCTTGCATCTGTAATTAAAATTACGCCTGAAGGCATGCAGGAGGTAATGTTGGTTCCACATGTTGCAGCTCGTTCGCAGGAATGGATTGAAGTAAAAAAACAGTTCACGGAGCTGAATGTGATTGACTTTGAAGGCATTAAAACATCCACAACCCATGGAAAATATTTTTATGCTTTTGGACTAAGCGGATACGGCATTTTAGTGCTTGGCAGAAAAAAACCTTTTAGCGACTTTTTCATCAATGAGCTCAGACCGGTGGTGAACAGCCTAAGCAAGGTATTGATGCAGGCGGTAATTATTGAACAGCGCCAACAAGCTGAATTACAGCTTAAAGAGAGTGAAAAGCGGCTGAGAACCCTGGCCGATACTACCAGTGCCGGAATTTTTATTTACAGCAATCACCGGATATTATATGCCAACCGGGCTGCAGAAATACTTTGCGGATATTCCCTGATTGAATTAATGAATAAAAAGATGATTTCAATCATTCATCCGGCATACCGCAAACACATCCGGGAAGTAGAAGCAGCTTCTGACAACAAACTGGAATTGAAAATCGTCCATAAAAACGGCTATGAACTCATGCTTGAAATAAACGTGAATTTCATCTTATGGGACGAACAGCCTGCTGTAATTATTTCAGCATTTGACATCTCCGACCGTAAAAAGCTAGAAGACCAATTGCGGAAGGCCAAAGAAAAAGCAGAAGAAAGCGATCGGCTTAAAACTGCTTTTCTGGCCAACATGAGCCATGAAATACGAACCCCCATGAATGGTATTCTGGGATTTGCTTCCTTGCTGAAAGAACCCAAACTGTCGGGTGAAAACATGAATGAATACATTGAAATCATTGAACACAGCGGAGCCCGAATGCTCAATATCATCAACGACCTTATCGACATCTCCAGAATTGAAGCCGGACAACTTGAAATACAGCCCAATCCTACCAATATTAATGAAAAGTTCGATTATCTGCTGCATTTCTTTGAACCGGAAATTCTGGCTAAAAACCTTACGCTGCTGAGCACCTCCCGTTTACCCGACGCCACTCCGCTCATTGTTACAGATGGGGAAAAACTAATGGCCATTTTCATCAATCTGATTAAAAATGCGCTCAAATTTACCGATACCGGTTCCATAAATTTTGGATGCGAAGTAAGGGCCGACCGCTTGTATTGCTTCGTCAAAGACACCGGCATCGGCATTCCTCAGCACAGGCAAAAAGCCATTTTCGAGCGCTTTATACAGGCTGACATCACCGACTCAAGAGCTGCTCAGGGCGCCGGTCTTGGACTGGCGATAAGCAAAGCCTACGTTGAACTGCTGGGCGGCATGCTGGAAGTAGAAAGCAAAGAAAATACCGGCTCCACCTTTTATTTTGACATTCCCCTCATATTTGCGCCTCCAAAAAACAATGCTGGAGAAAAACCCGCTTTATCCCAAACCAGGATAGATGCACATTCGCTTAAAGTGATTATTGTAGAGGACGATCCGACCTCTCAACTGCTGTTAAAAAAGATTTGCAAAAAAACGGGCTGCACCATTCTCGTAGCAGGCACCGGACAGCAGGCCATTAACCTGTGTCGCGAAAACATGGATACTGATCTCATCCTTATGGATATTAAGTTGCCGGGAATGGATGGCTATGAAGCCACTAAAATTATCCGTGGATTTAATCCTAAGGTATTTATTATTGCTCAAACTGCTTTCGGCTTTACCACTGATAGAGAAAAAGCACTGGAAGCAGGATGTGACGATTATATTGCAAAACCATTGCAGGAAGCAGTACTCATAGAAAAAATAAACTACCTTATCCATCAACGCCTTGCTGCAAAAACTTCCTGAAGTCCTTGAATTTAATCCTGTAACGGAATGCCTTAACACCATCCGATAACCACAGCTATTGAGCTAATATTAAAAGGCCGGGAAGCCGCCTGTAAGAATATTTCAAACCATTATGGATAAAATTCGTTTATTTTTTGCAGCTATACGACATTAAACGAAGCAAAATCATTAATTACTCATTTAACATTACAAATTCCCCATACTTATGGCCGAAAAAATTCAAAATATTGAGCTAACCTTTCTAAGCCTGGATGATTACGATGCGCTCAAATCCGTTATGCAAAGCGCATATACCTCAATGACTGAGAGTTACTGGAAACCCCACCACATTAAAACACTTATTGATAAGTTTCCCCTGGGACAGGTAGCAGTTAAAGTCAACGGGCAGTTTGCTGTCTGCGCTTTAAGTATTATTGTAGATCAGGATAAATTTGGCGATCAACATACCTACAAACAAATTACCGGGAATTACACCTTTAATACCCATACCGATGAAGGGGACACCTTATACGGGATTGACGTATTTATCAGGCCTGAATATCGTGGCTTACGTTTGGGCAGGCGATTATACGATTACCGCAAGGAGCTATGTGAAAAGCTCAATCTTAAGAGCATTGTTTTTGGCGGCCGCATCCCCATGTTTCACGAGTATGCCCATGAACTGACTCCGAAACAATACATCGAAAAGGTAAGGCTGCGCGAAATTCATGACCCGGTACTCAACTTCCAGCTTTCCAACGATTTTCACCCGATCAGGGTCTTGAGAAATTATCTGCAGGGAGATAAACTTTCCCGCGAATTTGCTGTACTGCTCAAGTGGGAAAACATCTACTACGAAAAACCCACCACGGAAACCGTTACCGTGAAAAAGATAGTTCGCCTGGGGTTGGTTCAATGGCAGATGCGGACATACAAAGATGCACATGAGTTGATGCAACAGGTGGAGTTTTTTGTTGAAGCCTTAAGTGGATACCGCAGCGATTTTGCGCTTTTCCCCGAGTTTTTCAATGCACCCTTAATGGCTGAATACAACCACATGAGTGAGGCAGAAGCCATACGTAGTCTGGCCGGCTTTACAAGTGAACTGGTCCATGAGTTTTCTAAGCTCTCCATTTCTTATAACATCAACATCATTACCGGCAGCATGCCCGAAATTGTAGGCGATAGTCTTTACAATGTAGGCTATGTTTGCAAACGCGACGGGTCTATTGAACGGTATGAGAAATTACACATTACCCCCGATGAAGCAAAAGTGTGGGGGATGAAAGGTGGAAACCAGCTACAAACCTTTGAAACCGATTGTGGTAAAATTGGCGTTCTCATATGCTATGATGTGGAATTCCCCGAACTGGGAAGATTACTTGCTGCCGAAGGTAAGGATATCTTGTTTGTACCTTACCTCACCGATACACAAAACGGCTTTTCCAGAGTGC
>JAQVEI010000068.1 GCA_028697695.1 Lentimicrobiaceae bacterium | reverse complement strand
CATTTATTGCATTGCTTTTCGGCAGTTTCCCATGAAGTTTTCCATCCGACAGATCGAGCACAAATTCTCCCGTTTCTATCAGTTACAATTGCATTTCCCGAAAATTATCATAGAGTGATACCTGTTCTATAGGCATGAAGGAGCGCTGCTCCATGGAGAGCATGGGCAGGAGTTCAACCTGCTCCCCTTTGAGTTGCCGGCTTATTACCGCATTTATACGATTTACAAGTTCATTATCGTTAGTCATTTTGCCATTGCACTAAATCGGCAAACTCTGCTGCCATTCGACCAGCAATCAATTTCCTTTACGATAAAAGGTTTGCCGGTATATGCCTCAAATATGCCCGCGATAAAGCCTTCGTCATAATCACACACGGTTTCACCGGTCACGGGCAAACCGGAACAATCGAGATCTTCGGCTACAACCAGCGTAAAATTGAGCTTTTCAGTGTCCGCATCTTCAATTCTAAGGATGCCAATACCCAAATCAATCAATTCTTGTTGAAGCTGGGCAACAAACAGATTAAGCGGCAGATTTTTTTGAAGCCGGTTGAAATAAAACTGTTCTCCGGCCAAAAAACCGGCCCTGTAAAATATATCGGCAGCCTTTTGGGCACCCATTTCCGCATTCAGGACACTGCGTAATGAATACTGCATCATTCTGTATACCGTCACATTGGTTAATTCACCCATTTTGGGCCTGCCCAGGGTAATATCCCCAATATCATCCCATTTAAAAGAATAGTTGTTCCTGTTAAAATGCATAGAAATTGGTATTAGATTGAATTGTCAAATATATAAAAAATCATAAGCCCAAATTATTTCTTATTGAATATTTTGGTTCATCTTTTATAGCGCATTAAACCGGTTTAATTAAAAACCTATTAAATTTGCATCCTTTTAGCATTCAATACAAATAACCACAACCCCGAAAGACTATAATCAACTTCAACACGAAATGACATCATCATCCAATATATCTCTTCTACGAATTACCCGCCCTGATGCACAGGGTTTTGCCGAAATCAAGTTGCTTTATCAACGGGCGTTTGTCGCTGAAGAGCGAAGGGAGCCCAACGATCTCGACATTTTGCTTGAGCATGCAGACTTCAGTTTTTACCTTATCAACCATTACTCCTGGCCAGCCGGTTTTCTGGCAGTATGGCAATTCCCTGATTTTTTATTTATTGAGCACATGGCCATCAGTGAGCAATTCCGCAATCGCAAGATAGGCGCTGCTGCTTTGGAGCAGCTTTCAGCCATGTGTAAGCTGCCCCTGGTGCTGGAGAGTGAACAACCTACCAATGATGATTCTGCCTCACGTTTGTCCTTTTATCAGCGTCAGGGCTTTCAGATTATCGACCCCAATTATCTTCAACCGCCATATCGCCCTGACAATGAGCCATTACCTATGCTACTCATGTCAAACCAACCCTTTGATGAACAGGAAACTTCAATGATAGCTGCCGCGATTAAAGCAAAAGCATACCCCTCATTTGATTAAAAAAGGTGCAATAGGTTTTTTCTTTGTTTTAACTTACCTTTTTAATGAAACAATTGGTGCTGTTATTCTCATTAATTTGTTTCAGACTACCATAAATTATTCACATCAACATTATAAACTTAATTTACACAAAATCTTTTCATTTCCTAAAAGGGATTACTTCGCTTATACACCCATAGTTATGTCATTTTTATAAGTTTTTTAGGAATATTTCTCTTATTTTAGCCGGATTAAATGATAGATTTTAAATCCGATGCGTACAAATTATTGTCTTCTAATTATTGGTCTTTTATTCCCGGTTTTACTTTTTTCCCAGGAGAAGGTTCCCTTAAATGCTGATGTTTATGACACCTGGAAAAACATTGAATCTGCCGTCCTCTCCCCATATGGAAAACTGGTACATTATGAATTAAACCCGCAATATGGCGATGGAAATTTGATTGTCATAAATTTGGAAACGAATACTTCTGACACCCTTTCCAGAGGTTATCAGGCCCTTGTGGCTCCTGATGAATCTTTTGTAGCTTACCGGATTAAAGCTCCCCTTTACGATCTCAGGCAGGCCAAACTGTCAGGCAAGAAAAAAGATGAATTGCCCATGGATTCACTTGGAATATTTTCAATCAACGGGAACAAATATAACTATCCGTTTCTGGAATCTTTCCAGGTACCCCGCGAAAACGGAAAAGTTGTATTGGGCATGTTTAAGCCGGAAGATGCCAGGAAAGATACCTTGCTTCAGGATACTACAGTGCGAATTGCATCGGGTTCAAAAACAAATGATAAAAAAGATGCTTCAAAGGTGTTCACCATGCGTTTGATTTTCCCTGAAAAGAATAGCATCATATTGCGTGAAAACGTTTCACAGGCAAGCTTGAGCGAGCAGGGAAATACGCTGGCTTATGTAATGGTGGAAGCCGACAGCCTGAAAACCAACTCTCTATATGTTTATGATATCCTAACCGGAACGGAAAAAAAGATTTTCAGTGAACCGGGTAAAATAGAAAATTTAAGTCTTTACCGAAAAGGCAACAAATTGGGCTTTTTATACAGCAGCGATACTACGAAAGTTAAAAGACATGCACTATATGCTTGCCAACAACAAGTATGTTCCATCATTTGTGATACTTCTGATGCACAAATCCAAAAAAACTACTGCCCGTCGGTAAACGGGAAGATCTACTTTTCACATGATGGCAGCAAACTTTATTTTGGGATTGCCAAAACTCCCCGCAGTGAGCCGAAAGACACACTAACCGATGATGAGAAAGCCCGAGTGGATGTATGGAATTACAAGGATGCTTTATTGCAGACTCAGCAGCTCAAACAACTGGAAGCTGACAAAAAGAAGACCTTTCTTTCTGTTTACAACATTATGGAAAGCAAAATTACCGTACTTGGAACAGACACCATTGATTATGTAGATGCCGGCTTTCGCGGCGACGGACAGGTGGCACTCGGATATGCAAATATCCCATACCAGCTTCAATCCTCTTATACGGGTAAAAGGCTGAGAGACATCTACCTCATCAACAAATTGACAGGCAACCGTAAATTATTGCTTCAGGCACATGAAGGACCGGTATCACTTAGCAACAATGGCGAATATCTCGCCTGGTATTCAATGGGAGACAGCTTGTGGCATACACTGGTGATCAAAAAAAACAAGCAGTTTACTCACCGGGTGAAAAATATTAACTTTTATGATGAATTAAATGATGTTCCTGCCCCTCCGGGCGCTGAAGGATATGCAGGATGGACAAAAGATGATCGCTGGTTTGTTGTGTATGATCGCTATGATTTATGGGGATTTTCGCCGGATGGAGGACAACAGCCTGTTAATCTCACTCTGCATAAAGGCAGGCAGAACAAGGTAAAATTCAGAAATTTAAATATCAACACTGAGGTTCCTTATATAGGATTGGATGGGGATCAATTCCTGCTCCATGCTTTTAACGAGACATCCAAAAGAGAGGGATACTCTATGGCATATCCCGGTAAGGAACCGGTATTGTTGATAGATGGAGATTTTAAGTTCAGTTCGCCAATTAAATCAAGGGAAACCTCAGAAGTGCTTTGGAGTAAGTCTGATTTTACCCAATACCCTGATAAATGGGTAAGCGATCTCAGCTTTAAAAATCCTGTTAAGCTGAGCCAGGCCAACCCTCAGCAAGACAATTATTTATGGGGAAGTGTTGAACCGTACCGTTGGATTGATGCCCAAGGAGATACACTGGATGGGTTGCTTTACAAACCGGCAAATTTCGACCACAACAGGAAATATCCCTTGTTGATTTATTTTTACGAAAAATACTCGGATGCTATTCATCAGCATTATGTTCCCAAGCCTTCGCGAAGCATCATCAGCCCAACTTATTGCACCAGCAATGGTTATGTAGTCTTTATACCCGATATCCACTACGCAGATGGTTATCCGGGACAAAGCGCTTATAATTCGGTAGTTAGTGGTGCATTGTCCTTAATTAAGGATGGATTTATCAACAAGGATAAAATAGGCATACAAGGTCAGAGCTGGGGAGGCTATCAGGTAGCCTGGCTAATAACGCGCACCAACTTATTTAGGGCTGCCATGGCAGGAGCACCGGTAAGCAATATGACGAGCGCCTATGGCGGAATACGGTGGGAATCGGGCATGGTAAGGCAGTTTCAATACGAAAGTGGTCAGAGCAGAATTGGTGCAACTTTATGGGAACGACCGGATTTATATATAGAAAACTCTCCTTTGTTCCGGGTTGACAGGGTAGAAACTCCCCTACTCATCATGGCAAATGATGGCGATGGCGCGGTGCCCTGGTACCAGGGGATTGAGCTTTTTACAGCCCTGCGCCGCTTGCAAAAACCAGTATGGTTGCTTAACTATAATGACGATGAGCATAACTTAAAGCAAAGAGCCAATATGAAAGATCTTGACCGGCGGATGATGCAGTTTTTTGATCATTACCTCAAAGATCATCCTGCTCCTGAATGGATCACCACAGGAGTGCCTGCAATGAAAAAAGGGAAGTTATGACAAAGTCAGGCATTTTAAAAAAAATAAGCGTAATATAAATTATTGTTTATCGAAACTTCACCGCTATGAAAAAACTACAACGACCCTTACTTATTTTAATCCTATTCCTTGCTACATTGCAACTGAATGCACAGGATTTTGAAGAGCGGCTTGTTCAACCTCAAAGCAGTTGTGATCAAATTTCACTTCGAAGCTCTGAGTTGTTTCCCTATTACATGGAAGCTGGTCTTATCGATTCTGCAAGCTTATTACTGGATTTCTGGAACAACAAATGCGGCAATTCAGAACCGGTTTCCAGAGCAAACCTGTTATTGGTGCTTAAGATGCATTACTTTACAGAGGAGATGATAAATAATTACTTTCTGAATATGATGAATATATACGACGACCGCATGTCCTTAATCAACGATAATAAAAATTATATATACAATTACAATCATGCAATCTTTGATTACGTGCCGGTTGGGGGTGTTTTCGATAAATGGAGCAAAGAGATTGCTAATGAAATGCTTGAATATTACAGGGAAGGGGAAACAGAATATCTGCTGTGTCTTTTTTATTCGGGACAAACAGAGCTGGCATACCGGCTTCTTTTGGAGCCACCTTATACGACCTCTGCCGTGGGAAAACTTTATGCAGAAAAGTTAAATGAAGCCTTAAAACTTCCCTTGCTTTCAATAGGGTTTTATACCGGAGCATGGATTCCCGAGGGGCAATTGTCAAGAATGGGAGTACACCCTGAATTGGGCTTTACCTATGGTGTAAAAATAAAAGAGCACTCTTTTGACCTGGTGATGGGATTTAAATTCATCAACACACCCTCGGAATATAAGGCACTTCGGTTTAAAGACAGCGACACCGAATATACAGATTATTTTTTTGGCGGATATGTTGGACTGGAATACTCACGCGACCTGCTCAATTACAGACCTTATCAATCTTACCTCACCCTTGGGATTGCCTACGATGGATTTACCATGCTTAAAGAAGATGAAGATGCTGAACTGAAAGCATCCTCCGCAAACTCCTATAACTTTAATGTTGGCCTTGGCACACGCATACTTCTTTTTAGGAGCAATTATGTGAATATGGGTATTAGATATAACCTGGTGGATTATACCCTCAACAATAAGTTCTTCCTGAAAGGGAATGTATTTACCGTAAGGCTTAGTTACCAGTTAATGAACAATCAATATCGCGAAAATCGCCTCAAGGCACTGCATTATCCTTACTAACCTGCATTTTACAGGCAAAGTAAAATCCTTCAGGCCAGTGAACAATAAACTTCATCAACAAAGCGTAATATTTTATAATCCCGCTACCTTTGCAGCAATCTAAAGTACTTATGAAAAAATCGCTCTGTTTCCTTGCCGGACTTTTCGCCCTCCTGGCGATGATGTTTATTTCACCCTCATGCACCAAAGAAGAGCCTGTTGATGATAACCCGGAACTAAAACTAAGTTTCTCTGCCGATACCGTGTTTTTCGACACTGTGTTCACCACCATCGGCTCAGCTTCAAAAATGTTTATGATTTATAATTCAACCGGGAAACGGCTGAACATCTCATCAATTTCATTGGGCAAAGGAGCTGCATCACCATTTAGAATAAATGTGGATGGTATTTCGGGAACAAATATTTCGGATCTGGAAATAGCAGCCGGAGATTCTGCTTTCGTCATTGTGAAGGTCACCATTGACCCAAACCAGGCAAACTCACCCTTGATTGCCAATGACAGTATCGTTTTTAACTCCAACGGAAATATTCAGGACGTAAAACTGCTGGCCTGGGGACAAGATGCATATTTTTACAGAAATGCCATTCTGGCCAGCGATTATGTTTTCGAGGCTGACAAGCCTCATGTAATTTATGGGTATTTTATTGTAGACTCATTGTATACCCTGAATATATCGGCCGGTGCACGGGTACATTTACACAACAACGCAACCTTGCTGGTGTACACAGATGCAACCCTTAAAGTTAATGGCACACCCGATAACCCGGTGATTATTCAGGGCGACAGGCTTGAAGATTATTACCGCGACGTACCCGGACAGTGGGACCGCATATGGCTGTATGCCGGCAGCATCAACAATGAGATAAATTATGCCATCATTAAAAACGGAAAAGTTGGCGTGCATGCAGATACTACCGGCAACTCGGCCAATCCGACTTTGCGCATCAGCAATACATATATTCTTAATATGAGCTATTCGGGTATATTGGCCCAGGGAACTACCCTGGAAGCAGCCAATTGCGTTATCGGTAATTGCGGGATGCATTCAGTAGCCCTGCTTTTAGGCGGTAAATATGATTTCAGGCACTGTACTCTTGGCAATTACTGGCGTCGCTCCTTCCGACGTGAAACTGCACTGATATTAAACAATTATTACTTCGACAACAACATGAATGTTCAGTTGCGCTCGCTGGAAAAAGCCTACTTTGGCAATTGTGTGATTTACGGCGATAAGGACGAAGAACTTACCCTTGACCGATATAATGAAGAGGGAGTTTTTAATTATCAGTTCGACCATTGCCTGCTGCGTACAAAAGTCACTCTTGATGAAGCACGTTTTCCGGGTTCAATAAAAAATGAAGAACCCTGGTTTGCAGATCCTTCAGCCAACCTCTTTAAACCCGATACCATAATATCCAGACTTATCAACAAAGGTGCGTATCATATTCTTCAGGGTTCCTTCATTGACCTTAGCCTGGACCTTGACCTGACCTCACGCATTGCTGATGAAGCTCCTGATATCGGGGCTTATGAATTCAAAGTGGGAACAGTAAGAAGAAAAGAAGATTAACGGTTAGGTGCTAAAGTCGAACATTTTCATAATAACCCTTGCGTCTTTTGCAGAAACAAAGATTAAATCCTACATCTGCATGACCCCTCCTTGCTTTACTTAAGCAGTTCGAGCATACGGGTTCCTATATCAGCAGGCGAATCCACCACATTTACTCCACATTCGCGCAGTATAGCTTTTTTGGCATCGGCTGTGTCGCCTTCGCCACCTACTATGGCGCCGGCATGACCCATGGTGCGGCCTTTGGGTGCTGTTGCGCCGGCTATAAAACTCACCACCGGCTTGGTACCATGTTCTTTAATCCAATAACCAGCCTCAGCTTCCATGCTGCCCCCAATTTCACCAATCATTACAATACCTTTGGTCTCCGGGTCATTCATAAAAAGCTCAACCGCATCGCGGGTGGTAGTTCCGATAATAGGATCGCCACCTATACCAATGGCGGTGGATTGTCCCAGGCCGGTTTTGGTGAGCTGGTCAACAGCTTCGTAAGTGAGGGTGCCGGAACGGCTTACAATACCCACCACACCTTTTTTATGTATAAATCCGGGCATAATACCAATTTTGGCTTCATCGGGGGTGATGATACCCGGACAATTTGGCCCGATTAAACGGCTGTTGCGTGACTTTAAATACTCTTTGGCTATCATCATATCCTTTACCGGAATACCCTCGGTAATACACACAATTACTGCAATGCCGGCATCGGCAGCCTCCATAATGGCATCTGCCGCAAAGGCAGGAGGCACAAATATAAGTGATACGTTGGCACCTGTGGCTTTCACCGCTTCGCTTACCATGTTAAACACCGGTTTACCCAAATGAAATCTCCCTCCTTTACCGGGTGTAATACCGCCCACTACATTGGTGCCATATTCTATCATTTGTGTTGCATGAAAAGTACCTTCCGTACCAGTAAAACCCTGAACTACTACTTTGGAATCTTTGTTTACAAGAATGCTCATTTTAGACCTTTTTCAGTTGATGAATTGTAAATGTTACTTTAAAAAGGAAAATTACTTATTTTTGTTCATATATATACTACAAATTGTTAAATAATTGCAAAAAAATTAGGGTGTAGCGTGTTTTTAAATTCAGTAAACACATCACTGACAATTGCGCCACCTTTTAAATAAACTCTAAAACCATCTATGCCATGAACTTAAGCTTTCTGCATTCCAAAGACACCATATGCGCACTTTCAACCTCACCCGGTACTGCTGCCATTGCCGTTGTTCGACTCTCAGGCCCGCGCTCCATTAGTATTTGTGATGTCCTCTTCAGGTCGAGAAAAGAGAACTTTACCCTGACAGAAGCTGAAAGCCATACGATACACTTTGGCGATCTTTACGACAATGATGATATACTGGATGAAGTGGTTGTATCCGTATTCAGGGCACCGCGTTCCTATACGGGCGAAGATATTGTAGAGATTTCCTGCCACGGCTCACTTTATATTCAGCAGCGGGTTCTTGAGCTGCTTATCGGGGCAGGAGCTCGCCTTGCCGGCCCCGGTGAATTCACCTTCAGAGCTTTTATGCATGGCCGCTTCGACCTCTCCCAGGCTGAAGCAGTGGCCGATTTGGTTGCCGCTAATTCAGAATCCTCCCATCAACTTGCCATTCAACAAATGAGGGGTGGAT
>JAQVEI010000067.1 GCA_028697695.1 Lentimicrobiaceae bacterium | reverse complement strand
TATCTACTTTACTGATAACAGATTCAATGTTTCCATCTTCGTCAATAATAAAGGTAGTGCGAAACACACCATCATATTCCTTACCCATAAATTTCTTGCGACCCCACACCCCATATGCCTGTATAATTTCTTTATCAGTATCAGGGATCAACGGAAATGGGAGGTTAAATTTCCGGGTAAAGTTTTGATGAGATTTCAGGTTATCCGGGCTTACCCCAATAATTTTATATCCTTGTTTCAACAAGTCATTGTAACCATCACGCAGACTACAAGCTTCTGCGTTACAGCCGGGGGTATTGTCTTTAGGATAGAAGTATAATATGACTTTGCTTCCTTTATAATCACTCAGTTTAATGAGATTGCCATTTTGATCAGTTGCTGAGAATTCGGGTGCTTTGTCCCCTTTTTTAAGTTCGTTCATGTTGTTTTAGAATTTATTCATTTATTTACAAGATCACCTGAGATATGTTCTGGTTCAATGAATGTCGCTTGATTTCGTTAAAGTTTCCGTTTTTTTCAACTTACTATAATAGCGGCAATAGGGCGCCAAACCGCACACTTCGCATTTTGGCTTTCGGGCAGTACATATGTACCTTCCATGAAGAATAAGCCAGTGATGTGCAATGTTCAGTTTTTCTTCGGGAATGTATTTGAGCAGTTGCTTTTCCGTTTCCAGCGGAGTTTTTGCTCTATAGGTAAGTCCGATACGCCGGGCAACCCGGTGAACGTGGGTATCCACCGCCAGTGCCGGAATATTGAATGCAACCGAAGCGATAACATTTGCAGTTTTACGACCTACTCCCGGCAATTTTTGTAAAGTCGCCACATCGTTGGGTATTATGCCCGAGAACTCATTGATCAGCATTTGTGCCATACCTATCAGATGTTTGGTTTTATTGTTAGGATACGAACAGGAGGCAATAAGCTGAAAAACATCTTCACGCCCGGCTGATGCCAAACTATGCACCGTTGGGAAACGCTTAAAAAATGCCGGGGTTATCATATTTACCCGTTTATCTGTACATTGTGCCGAGAGTATTACTGCTACAATAAGCTCATAAGGCGTAGAATAACGGAGCTCGGTTTCAGCTACCGGCATGTTTTGCTCAAACCAGGCAATAACGGCTTTAAAACGTTGTGGGAGGGTCAACTTCACGGATGATGATTGTAAAAAATATACGGGCACAAAGCTACCTGTTTTTGAGCGCAATTTTTAACTTAATGTATATTCTTTTAAATTCATCCAACAAGCAACGCTTCTCTATTTCCCGCCTAAAGAGACCACGATACCCAGATTAAAATCAAGTCCACCATAACTGTAGGTTACATCTTCTGATGAAGAACGAACATTTTCGTCAATTTCAAAGGTATTTTGATTTCTCCTGTAGCCTATAAACATGTCGAAGCCAACATTTGGAGTAACAAAGTAGGTGGTACCTACTCCTACCTTAAAATTGAGGGATGAATACTTGTTTTCATTTTCATTGCCCATGTATTCAGAAGTTGTCTTTCCACCTCCAAATCCGAAGCTTAGCTCAGCAAAAGGCATAAATCCGTCAAAATCAGCAACATAATAACGAACGAAGGGACCGAGAATATATTCGTTGTCGGTATACTCACCACCATCCTCATACTTGATTTTATCAAGACTAATATCCATAATCAAACCGATGGGTAGTCTGTCGATGATAAAGTAACCTACATAGGGCCTGAAATCGAAGTCACTGTATGTGGCATAATCCCTTGTGTTTCCACCCGATTTAACTTTCTCTTTATCAGAGTTAAACTCAATATTGGCCGTACCTCCAATAAACCAATTTCCTTTTTCGACCTGGGCGTAAGAAGATATCGATACAAAGCCCAGGATTAACATTGCCGTAATGCGTAGTTGTGTTTTCATAAGTTTGCTTTTTTGTTGATGATTAAATATAACAACGAATTTAAGAAAAAAATTCCAATATTTTAATAAAAATTGCATCAAAATCACCAAGGCATAATTTTCGAAACACTCAGGCCTTCCCTAAAGCGTCACAACAGGTAAATTTCCATGTTTTTAAATTATTTAACCCGCATAAATGCAAAGAGTTCAAACATCCATTTGGGCAGCGGCCCGGGTTTTCGCCGGGTAAGATCCAGATACCAGTTAAGCTTTCTCATCAGCGGAATTTTATGTGTTTCCACGAACTCAATGAGCGTACCTTCGGGGGCCTGAATATAAGCAAAACTGCCGGCAGCTTCACCCATGCCAAAGGTATCGGTATCTTTTGCACTATCCACGGTAAACGGGAATCCGGAAGCGTTTGCCTGTTGGCGCAAATCATCCATACCGTTTATATCAAAGCATATGTGTATAAAGCCAGGGTCACCCCAAATGCGCCCTTCATATATTTGGCGGGTTTCCCCTTCCATTTGCTGCACCAGTTCTATACACGAAGGACCAAGCAGCGGGCTAAATGCCCCGGAAGGCTGAACAGAAGGGCGCAGCAGCAGGCGGCGGAATTTTTTGCCTGAACCAGGCACTCCTTCCCAATCCTGGAAAACACCCGTTACATCGTACACAATGGTATCGTACTTTAAAAGTTTGCTGTAAACCGTGAGACTTTTCTCCATATCCGAAACGCCAATGGTAACACCATAAACTCCTCCATTGGCAGACTTTTGAGACTTGAGCAGATAATCATCGTGACAAACTTCCCACAGATTACCATACACATCTTTGAGATAAAAATGCTCCCTGCCCCGTGGATCGATAGTTACACCGGTAAGTATATTCAATTTCCATTTTTTGTATTGGTCGTAGGTATTTTTAACATTGGTTGATTTGAGTTTTCCAACAGCTATGCCCAAATCACCCAGTTCCACTTCAAATTTTGGTGGTTCAGGTTTTTTGCCTGTATGCTGCCATACTTCAAAACCGCCACCTCCCTGCAGGTTAAGCGCAAGTATTGCATGACGCCTGCGTGCTTCACCTTCTGTATGAGGCAACATCAGCTCGGCCATGGCTGCTTCATCAAACATCTTGATGTCCATGCCAAAATATATCCTGTACCATCCAAAAGCTTCCTGAATATTTACAACACCTACACCCAGTTGCTGGATTCCATTTATACTTAATTTCATGGTTTTAAATGCTTATTTTCAAATCGTGTATTCCACACTTAAACGGCTTTTATTTTTGTAACCAGACGATAAAGGAGGGCAGGAAAGAATCGCCGTATAGGCAACATAAGCAACTCGCTTCCCCCTACCTTAATTTCTTTCTGTTCTTTTTTTAATCCTTTTACAATTTGCCGGGCAGCTTTTTGCACGGTTATTCCATTGGCCTGACCGGGATCCATTTTCCCATATTCGCGACCATCCTTATCCAGAGCAAATTTAGAAATATTGGTTTGCACTCTGCCGGGAATTAAAATACTTACGCGAATATTAACGTTGCCATATTCAGCTCTAAGGCTTTCAAAAAAACCATGAAGTGCATGCTTAGAAGCAGAATATGCAGATCGGAATGGGAATCCGAATTTACCCACTATGCTGGAGGTAACAGCCAGATGCCCCCATCCTGCTTCAACCATAGAGGGAAGTATGGCTTTTGCCAGGGTAATGACCCCAAAAAAATTAATCTCCATTATTTTCCGGTCATTTTCTAAAGGAGTATCCATTACCCGGGATCGTTGACTGATGCCTGCAAACTGATACAATGCGTGAATGGTTTTAAAGTCAGATAAAATACGGGCAACAGCCGCCTCAATAGATGCAGAATCACTCATATCAAGCACCAGGTGATGGGCTTTGCAAGCGGGATTAAGCATGGTGAGCGTTTCTTTCAGCCCACTTTCATCACGATCACTAAGGATTAAACATGCATTGCATGCTGAGAGTTCCACTGCCAGGGCCCTTCCCATGCCTGATGCTGCTCCGGTAATCCAAATATTTTTATTCCCAAAATCCATTTGTTCACATTTTGATGCGAATATATAAAATAATAAGGCCATAGGCATATTATACTTTCATTCTCCTATAATTATAATTGTATTCACGCAATCATCGTTGAAAACCTGTTAATAATATTTAGCAGTTGGGATTAAATATATTTACATATTTGAGGAGGTTTCATGTGTTACATAATGTTAGAGACACAAAAAACATAAAAAAACTTGTGAACGCTGTGCCTTTGTGGTGAAAAAAAAACCACAGAGACACAAAGGACACAAAGAAATCTCAGTGTGCTCTGTGCATTTGCGGTGAAAAAAAACCACAGAGGCACAAAGGACACAAAGAAATTCCGTGAACGTTGTGCCTTTGTAGTGAAATAAGAACCACAGAGGCACAAAGGACACAAAGAAATGTCTGTGCCTACGTGGTGAAAAAAAACCACAGAGGCACAAAGAACACAAAGAAAACTCTGTGAACGCAGTGCCTATGGGGTGAAAAAAACCACAGAGATATAAAGAACACGAATAAATCCCTGTGAACTCTGTGCCTTTGTGGTAAAATATAAACCACAGCGAAGAAAACTCTGTGAACGCAGTGCCTTTGTAGTGAAATAAGAACCACAGAGGCACAAAGGACACAAAGAAATGTCTGTGCCTACGTGGTGAAAAAAGAACCACAGAGAAGAAAACTCTGTGAACTCTGTGCCTTTGTGGTGAAAAAAAACCACAGAGACATAAAGAACACGAAGAAACTCTGTGCCTTTGTAGTGAAATAAGAACAACAGAGACACAAAGGACACAAAAGAAACTCTGTGAACGTTGTGCCTTTGTAGTGAAATAAGAACCACAGAGGCACAAAGGACACAAAGAAATGTCTGTGCCTACGTGGTGAAAAAAGAACCACAGAGACACAAAGAACTATAAGAAAACTCTGTGAACTCTGTGCCTTTGTGGTAAAAAATAACCACAGAGGCACAAAGGACACAAAGAAATGTCTGTGCCTACGTGGTGAAATAAGAACCACAGAGACGCAAAGAACACAAAGAAATCTCTGTGCTCTCTGTGCCTTTGTGGTGAAAAAATAACCACCGAGGCACAAAGAAATCACTGTGAACGCTGTGCCTTTATGGTAAAATAAGAACCACAGAGACACAAAGGACACAAAGAAATCTCATTAATGCTTGAAAGCCAGGAGAGATCGTCCGTTGGTAAGTTCCTGATTTCAAGATAAGTTCACAAACAATTTAATTTGTTTTGGGCTTTAAAACTTGTTAAACAGCAGCCATCCAACAATAATTGCCACGCCTTTTTAATTTTTAAAAGGATTCAGCATCTATTTATATAAATATATCAATACCTTTGCTTTGGATAAACCGATAAAATAATTTCGTCTATGAAAAAAGTATTGCAGACCATTTTTCTATACACCCTTGCAGGCAGTGCGGTATTGCTTCTTACTTTCTGTAACCGCAACGGAGGTGCCATTAATGACAAGGAAGAGCTGCCTTCGGGTGTACATGCCGTTTCCATCATTGAAGTGGTGCAGGGCAAAAACTACACTTACCTTCAGGTTTTTGAACATGAAAACAAGTATTGGATTGCAGTGGCAGCGCGGGATGCGAAAGCAGGCGACCTATTGTATTTTTCAGATGCCATGGAGATGAAAGATTTTGAAAGCAAAGAGCTTGGCCGCACTTTTCCGGTCATCTATTTTGTTCAGGATCCTTCAAATTCGCCTGATTTGAAAAATAAAATGACCACCGGACACCCAAGCAATGAAAGACGGAACGATGTATCCATAGCACCCCCTGACAAAGGAATAAGTCTGGAAACTTTGTTCCGCAACAGCAAGGAATATGAAAATAAAACCATTAAGGTAAGAGGATTAGTGGTAAAGGTAAACAAAAACATTATGGGCAAAAACTGGGTGCATCTTCAGGATGGGTCGTATTTTAATGATCAGTTTGATTTGACCATCACCACAAACCAAACGGTAGAAAAAGGTGATACGCTTACTGCAGAAGGCAGGTTACTGCTGAATAAAGACTTTGGCTCCGGTTATCATTATGATGTTTTGGTTGAGCAGGCCGTGCTCACTGATATTAAACCTCATATGGAAGAAACGAGGTTATAAAGCTGTACCGGATACGCAGCATACGCGACTAAACAAGGCCGTGTTCGCCCTGCTTACCTATAAGTATAGCCCTTGATCTTTATTTGGCAGCGCCCGCCAGCCTTAATCAGTCAAGCTGTTTGTCAGGTGTTGTATTGGCCGAACTCAAAATAACCAGGGCCAGTTTTACACCCAGCGATTGAAATGAATCATTATTGAAACCTGCAAAAAGGCCCAGTTCAAAAATAGGATTGCCAAGGCCATAGCCAAATTCATAATAATGATGATAGGCAGTGGTATAGTTGTAATTAAAATATAATTTTTCACTCATCAGGCGATTTCTTATTACCGGCAGATATTTTAGAGCCAGAAATGGACTTTCATAAGCTAGATGCGCTTCAGCATAGGTAGTATTGGTACTGTATTTGTAATATTCGCAAAGTTGAAAAACCGGATAAAAGTTGGCGGTACCCAGAAAAGATTCCTGTACAGTAAAATGCTTAAAATCATTAAAATATATTTTATTGGATTTCAGAAAAGTGCCCATTTCGGCCACATAGGATAGCGTAGACATATAACCGAATTTGAATCTTTGCCGGATGCCGGCTATCAGGTGATCATACCTGGCATGAAAGCGGTTGAACCTAAACGCTTTTTCCCATCCCAAATAAAGTAATGGCGTCTGATTCATACGTGGACGCGGCACTTTTTCACCATCCTTAAAGTAATAAAACGGCATGGGCTGATAGGTTAGCATTAGCTTCATTTTAAGGTTTTGATGATTTTGCATGCTAAACAACCGGTTCTCCGGTATATTTGGTTCAAACTCTCTTTCCTTTTTATAAAAAAACGAAAAATCACTGTGGTTTTCGAGCGCATAATTGTATTCCCAGGCTAATGATGAATTCATTTTAAAACCATAGTAAGGTCTGATTTCATACGCGAACCGCAGATATTTTTTTTCATACAACTTCAAAAGATTTTTTCGTAAGAACAAGGAGTAAAGCGTATTGGGCAAGGTTGAAACGGTGTATTCATTAAAGCTCTTGCTGAGCTCTCCGGCTGAAAAGCTATAGGAAGATTTTAGTTTTTTCTCGCTTTTGAGTGAAAGAGCGGCTTGCCACTGTATTGTTTCCCGGCTAAAAGCATAACCAGGACTTACGCTTAATGCCAATACGCTGTGATTGGGAATGCGCCTGACCCAGCTAAACACACTTCGATAAGCAAAGCCATCTACCACATTATAACTAAGCCCCGGCGGATTAAATATTCCTTTTGTTTTAAGGTATGTCAATGAGTCGCGATAATACATCCCGCCTGTCAACATTATTTTCCACAAGGGTTTGTGCTCCTGCTCCGTACTTCCGGGAGCATTTTCAAAACCTCTGATAAAAAGCAGTGAATCGTGTGTGGCCAGTCCTTTTACTTCAGCTTCTGTAAGCGGAATAGGTCTTATCTGATTCCAGAAAGAGGAATCCTGATTGCGAGCGATGCTGTCAAATGAAAGTGTATAGCGTTCCACATAGTTGTGGTCTCCTATAAGAGAATCGCGTAGGCGTAGTCGTTCACGTCTGGCCAACAACCGGGACGCCTTATAGGATTGAGCTGTATTGGGTTCCTCTATCAGGTTTAACTGCTGTAATTTCCGGCTTATTTTTTCCTGCCGCAATTGATTGGCAGAAGCCGCCTGCGTTTTTACAACAGGCTCTTTGAGCTGCTCTTTTACAAAATCGGGCAAGTTAACTTTCAGATTAATATACCTAATGGTGGTATGGTACTGAAAGCTGCCTTTATTTCCCAACAAATCCATGCTCACATCATATTCATTGCTAACCGGCAGCCAAACTGCACTGTTTACTTCGGCATATTGTTGTTTCAAATGAAGTTCAACCCCCAATTGCTCATTAATACTTACATCCAGTGCATAGATGCACCATAAATCCTCTACGATATATAAAAACCCGCTTAAATATTGCGCCCCCTTACCGCGTGGAATGACCTGAATTCTGGCAACAGTGTTTCCATTCTGCTGTGTTGAGCCCAGATATTTGAAGCGATAGTAGTTGAAGGCACCTGCTGAGAACGGAGAAATGGCTCTTCCAAACGCTTGTGGTTTGTATATGTTTCCTGAAATAAATCCAAGCGCGGATGATGAGCGGCTTTCCTGGTTAAATGGAAAGGTGGATTGTATTGACTTAACTTTTTGTTTAACATGATCAGGCGCGGTAAACGACACTTCGTTGACTGATTCCTCGAAATATGTACTTCCTTCTGTGATTCTTGCTTCTTTTAAATCTTCGGTAGCAAGCAGTTTCACGGCCCCCGATATGCGTTCAATGAATAAACTACCTTTGATATAAACGTTTGCATCATACAATCTAACCATTGTGGCGTATAAAGGAGCTTTGCGAATAACTTTACGCATGATTGCGTAGGCCGGATCTTCTTTACCCCCCTTGATTACAACTGCTTTCAACTCATACACCATGGGTGACAACACCACATTGAGTTCAACCGTGTCTTTTTGCAGAGAAAACTGTCTGCTTGTCGGCTTGTAACCCATACTCTGAAAAACTGCGCTGTAATTTCCAGGTAACAGATGCACAAGAAAATATCCTTCTTCGTTAGCTGCTGCACCCAACGACAACTGTGGTATGAAAACCGTGGCATAAGGCACAGGTTTACCACCCGGTTCGCTGACATAGCCTTGTATGGTCTGTCCCTTAAGCGTACCCGGCAGCAAAAAAGGCAGACACAACAAGATGAGCAGAACGCAAGCTCTAAAGAAAAAGGCATATTTCATGTGCTAAAAGTAAAATAAAATACGATTCAATGCATATGAACAAATTCCGAAGAATAATTATTTCAAAAACGTACCAAAATATCCTGATTAATGATGACAAAACCGGAGAAAGTAATTGCCGGCAGCTTATCCGAAATTCGGGTGAGATTTTGGGACGTTACGAAAGTAACCATG
>JAQVEI010000066.1 GCA_028697695.1 Lentimicrobiaceae bacterium | reverse complement strand
CATAATGTTTACGAATTTCAAAGAGCGCTGTTTTATTTCCATGCCAGGCCAGAGCATGTGATATGTGCCTGGAAATAAGGTCAATACGTTCATCTAAGGTGGGCGGTTCAGCCGTACGCCCTGTCTCCAGAAAATATCTTATTTCTCTGAAAATCCATGGGTTACCAATGGCCGCCCGGCCTATCATCAATCCATCGACGCCGGTAGTTTCAATCATTTTTCCGGCAGAAGGGCCATCCGTGATGTCTCCATTTCCTACAATGGGAATCTCAATGCCGGGTTGGCGCTTTACCTCACCTATAAGGCTCCAGTCGGCCTGGCCTCCGTATGCCTGGGCGCGTGTTCGCCCATGAATGGTAAGCGCGCTGATACCGGTATCCTGCAGCCGGCCAGCAAGTTCCACTATTGGTTTGGAATGTTCGTCCCAACCCAGACGTGTTTTTACTGTTACCGGACAATCCACAGCCTGAACCACAGCACGGGTTAGCTCCAACATATGGGGTATGTCGCGAAGCAATGCAGCACCTCCGCCTTTATTTACAATCTTGCGTACCGGACACCCAAAGTTCAAATCTATAAAATCGGGATTATATTTTAATGCAACCCGGGCAGCATGGGTCATAGCTGAAACCGAATTGCCAAAAAGCTGAATTCCAATGGGCCGTTCCTGCTCTGCAAAGTCTAATTTTTTAAGGCTGGTTGCAGCATCTCTCGATAAGCCTTCGGAAGAGATAAACTCTGTAAACACAACATCGGCACCCAGCTCACGGCAAAGTTTACGAAAGGGCGGATCTGTTATATCTTCCATGGGAGCAAGCATCAAAGGAACTGCTCCAAGGTTTATTTTACCAATATACATCCGGTAATTTTATGAATATATTCTGGCGTCAAAAATACAGTTTTATTGTTAGAGATAATGCGGTAACTTCGCAGTCTGAATGATGCCGTTTCGCTTTTGGCGCTGGCACACACTTTTGAATTATGAATCCAGTACCGGTTTTTGGCAATCTGTCGCACAGAGCAAAAGTTTTTGCATTGTTAATCATCCTATTGTTGGGAACACTTATAGGTACCGCCATGGTTTATCTGTTCTCCGTTCTTGTGTGGGGGAAGGATGCACTAAATGGATTAATTTCAGAAGATCCGCAGCAGAGACTAAATATGCTCAGGATGGCCCAGATAATCAGTCAGTTATTTATTTTTATCCTGCCTGTTTTTCTGTTTGCCTGGCTTACTGAGCAAAAACCCTTACGCACGCTTGGGTTTATAAAGCCCCGTGGCCGGTTGTTTATTGTGGCCCTGTTGATTATCCCATTGGCCGGGCCTATGATCAATGAATTGATACACTGGAACGAGGCGCTTCACCTGCCGCAGTCTTTTTCTGGTCTGGAAGCCTGGATGAAATCCTCGGAAGAGAATGCAGCAAAGCTGACCGAAGATTTTTTGAGTGCCACCGGCTGGAAAACATTGTGGATTAACCTATTGATGATAGGTATATTACCCGCCCTGGGTGAAGAACTGCTGTTCAGGCCGGTAATGATTGGTATGCTGCGCAAATACTTCAGGGCGCCACACTGGCCGGTAATTATTTCATCCTTGATTTTCAGCGCCATCCATCTGCAATTTTTTGGGTTTCTGCCCCGTTTCGTGCTGGGTTTGATTTTGGGCTATCTGTATGTTTGGTCCGGCTCGGTTTGGCTTCCTATGATTGCACACTTCGTAAATAATGGCTCTGCGGTGATCATTTCATTTTTATATTACAATCACTTCATCAATACCAGCCCCGAGGCTATGGGTGAAACCTCCGGCATGCCTTTGGTTATGTTGTCAGCAATGTTGACGGCAGGGTTATTACTTATCACGCGACAACAGGGCATAAGTGTTTCTCCACGGGGCAGGAAGCTTTAACGGCTGAAGCCTAACCTCTTATTTGGGTTAAAATCCGAAGATATAAAGCCCAACCCGCTTTTTTTGGTAAATTTGCACGGTTCAACCTTTAGTTTATGGAACATCCACTATCAGTATACAATACGCTTACCCGAAGCAAACAAACTTTTGTACCTATAAATCCACCACTTGTTGGCATGTATGTATGCGGACCCACCGTTTATGGTGATGCCCATCTGGGACATGCCCGTCCGGCCATTACTTTTGATCTTATTTTCAGGTATTTGAAACACCTGGGATATAAGGTGAGGTATGTACGTAACATCACCGATGTGGGCCATTTGGAAAACGATGCAGACGAAGGAGAAGACAAGATTGCCAAAAAAGCCCGGTTGGAGCAGATAGAGCCCATGGAAGTAGTGCAATACTATACCGATAGATATCATAAGAATATGGAACAATTAAATGTGCTCAGCCCCAGCATTGAACCCCGGGCCTCGGGGCACATTATTGAACAAACCTCTATGATAGAAAGTATCCTTAAATCGGGCATGGCATACGAAAGCAATGGTTCCATTTATTTCGATGTTGAAAAATACAACAAGAAACATCATTATGGCAAGTTGTCCGGCAGGGTCCTGGAAGATCTCATATCAAACACCAGAACACTTGAGGGACAGGATGAGAAGCGCAACTCCTTTGACTTTGCACTTTGGAAAAAGGCTCAGCCTGAGCATATTATGCGTTGGCCTTCACCCTGGAGTGACGGTTTTCCGGGTTGGCACCTCGAATGTTCTGCCATGAGCGCACGATACCTGGGTAACACCTTTGATATTCATGGCGGTGGAATGGACCTGCTCTTTCCTCATCACGAATCAGAAATTGCACAAAGTATTGCAGCTCACGGCAGTGAACCGGTTAAATACTGGCTGCACAACAATATGATTACCATCAACGGCCAAAAGATGGGTAAATCGTTGGGTAACTTCATTACTCTCGATGAGTTTTTTAGTGGCAATCACCCTGCACTTTCTCAGGCTTACCACCCCATGACTATACGGTTTTTCATCCTGCAGGCCCATTACCGGAGTACACTCGATTTTTCAAATGAGGCCTTACAAGCTGCCGAAAAAGGGCTGGAAAGGTTGCTGAACGCCTGGAGTAAGATTCACCGGCTGCTTCCTTCGGGCACCTCCTCATTTCAGGTAAAGACCTTGCAGGAAAAATGTGAGGCTGCCATGAATGATGACTTCAATAGTCCTATGGTTATAGCCCATTTGTTCGAAGCGGTGCGCTGGATAAACGCCATTCATGAAGGTAAAGAACAGCTTACGCAGGATGATCTGAAACTATTGCAAGACATCTTCTATCTATTCGCTGGCGAGATACTTGGTTTGGTAATAAGTGATGGTACAGATTCTACCTCCGACCTGACCGAAAAGCTTATGGAAATAATTATTGAGTTGAGGCAAAAGGCCAGAGCCGCCAAAGATTTTGCCACCTCCGATCTCATCCGGGATTCGCTTAAAAACATTGGCATCCAGATACGCGACACCAAAAATGGTGTAGAATGGGAAAGGTAAGAGAAGTAAACTAAACGTACGATATCGAACAGAATTGTTCGTATTCGAATCAGCTTTCATCTCCTTTTCTACATCATCTGCTTGAATATAAAGTAGTTAGCCTTCGCTGGTTTTTCGTTTTTCATTTTTGGCATGATTTTTAGCTGTGATCATAATCAAAACTTCAGGCTATGAAACCACACCTAAATGCTATAGCAGCCTTAGCGCTCATCCTGGTATTACTCACTTCATGTGAACGCGATAATTGGCACAATATTCATGGCAGCGGGCCTGTATTGAGTGATGAAAGGGTTGTTCCTCCTTTTTACGATGTAAGTGTCTCCATTCCCGGAAGGGTTTATTTATACCAAAGCAACCATCCGGAGCTTACGATAAAAGCCCAGGCCAACATATTGGATGCCATTGAAACCCGGGTGCGCAACGGCAAGCTGGAAATTGGCTTATTCAACAAAGCAGGCCTGGGCAGGCATGAGACTATTGAAATATATATTTCTTCTGCAATGTATAATAATATTCAATTTTCGGGTGCAGTGGATGGCCGGGCAGAAACACCGCTGTATGTGCCTGATCTTAGTATCTTTATCTCCGGCTCAGGTACTTTCTCCGGCGAGTTATATGCTCAAACGTTATCAGTCAATATATCAGGAACAGGTAAACTTTGGTTAAGCGGTGAAGTTAAAGAACAATTTCTTGTCATTTCGGGTGCAGGCAATGTTTATGCATTTGACCTGGACAGTGAAGCAGCCGATATACGCATCAGCGGTTCGGCTGAAGTGGAGGTTGCCGTCGACGACTACCTATACGCAAGTATTAGCGGAAGTGGTACCGTGTTTTATTGGGGTAATCCCGATATTGAAAGTCATATTTCAGGTTCGGGAAAACTTGTGCATGTTAAACCTAAGTGAGAACTTATTTCTTAACATTTTCCCTTTGGTATTGGATGGTAATGGAGCCTTTTGCTGTCAGATAAACCTCAATACCATTATTGCTAATCAACGCCTGTTCATAATTCAGACTGCTCATACTTGCCCTTAATCCCAAACCGGGTGCCAGCAATTGGTAGCTCAGGCTTTTATTGATGGAAGTGGAAAAATTTTTTAAATCTGCAGCAAGCGACCATACCATTTTGCTGGCTATCATCTTACGGAATCCGTCCTGATAAAGCCATTTAGCCGATTTGATAAGCAGGTTTTTGGTTTTTAGGTCAAAATCAAAATCTTTAAGTATCAAAGATGAATCGCTTTCCCTGAAAAAAGGTGTGCCCTTAAAATATACCAGCCCCTTATAGCTGCCTGAAAGCGTTACTTCCGCTACGAGCAAGCCCTCACTGCCGTATAAATTAACATTATCCACCTTAACCGAGCTTTTACCATAGCTAAATTGCTGACCTTTAATATACGCTGCTGCCAGGGCATTCAATTCATCAAATGGCAGCTCCACCCTTGCCATGATGGTTGAACCGGCAGCGGCCGGTGTTTCAATGTTTAAAACAGGGAGAGGCAACGGAGCTTTTTTATCCGGCAATGGACCCATTCCCAATGTAATGTAGGATTGCAAACCCGCAGAAAAATGCACCCGACGATCAACTGCTTTGAGATTTGAGGCGTAAAATCGCAAAGGCATCATCTGAAGCCATAATTTAGGGGCTTCGTCAAGAACTATGGGTGAGTTCAGGGCATTCCATGCAGTACCAACATAAGGTTTAAAATCAAGCACAGTTTTAAGACTTTCATCTATGCCTCTGCTTATGCTATTTAAATTTCTTTTCAACAATATATCAGCCACATAGGTTACCGGAATATCTGCCCCACCTACTTTAACCACGGGATTGCTGACCCATTTGTAATCGGTTCCCGTGGTGTGGGTTTGTACACTCCAATCGGGAAGCAGATTGATCTCGGTTCTGAAGTTGAGTGTAAGTGCGGTATTTATTTCACGATAATCGCTTATGGAATAGCCAAAAGCACTTTTTTTAAATCCCACTTTAATCCATACCTTAAGCGGCACTTTATAGATAAGTACATTTTCTTTCATCGTCAACACTATGTTGCCGTCTTTCCAGGCTTTTACCATAATGTTATCCCCACCATTATCGTCAAGGCTGTTGTCTTCGTATAACAATCCGGTTAAGTTTTCATTTAAGGTGTACTGAATATCACTAAGTTTAGCTTCAAATTCCAGATGAATGGCAGAGGGAGCAGGTTTAATTTCCACTTTCTCGTAACTCTCTACCGGTTTTTCTGCTTTTTTGAAGGTGCTGCATCCATAAAGAAGCAATAGCAGGAAAAAATTTAGCGGCAGGTAAAACTTAGTAAGGCTTTTCATCAATATATTGCCATTGTTGATTCTGTACTTTTATCAGGGTAGTTTTGGGATTCTTTTTTAAATAGGATAAGATAATTTGACGGGTATCCCGGTTATCATCGTAAGGTTTAATGCATGCGTCGAGCATGGGTTGGGATAGATCGTGAATACCGGTATATCCAAATCCGCAGTAGCGGCCACCGGCTATTTTTATCACGGCCACCTCTTCCTTATTGCGCCCGTTATCAATGATAAAGAAATCGGGCTGCATAAATCCTGAAACACGAACGGCTGCATCCACACGGCGGTTATAAGCCTCAACAGGTTCCTCCCCTATGCATGCTCCCCGGCATTGCCTGATACCATAATGGAAACAGGCTTCGTTGGTCCGGTACAGTCCACACAATTTACGGCAAAGCTCAAACTTATCAACCAGGGAGTAAAGGTAGTTTCTTGCATGTTCGCGGGTGGTGAATGCAGTAATTGCCTGCTCACCATTTAATGAATGGGCAACATGCAGGTTTCGGTAACCTTTTTCATCCGTAAAGGAGAACAACCCGTAGCTGAATATGGAACGTCGCTGCTGCCTGTTGAATAAAGGTTTATGTTTTTTTATTTCATGTGACTCCAGCAACAGGGCAATCAATTCACTGCCGGTGCATTCATGGCTTACCATGGCCATATCATCACGTAATTTAATGGCTTTCCGGGTTTCGTTGTTCCGGTAATGCTGTATTAGCCGTTCGAACATGTTGATGCTCTTGCCGATATAGACAATCTTCCCGTTGGCATCATGTATATAATATACTCCTGTTTCTTCGGGTACTTCACGCAACATGGCTGGTATTGTGTTTGCGGCCTGTGAAGTTATCCCCTCCCGGTCAATATGAAGTAACATATTAAACAGATGGGTGGTAGCCAGCGCATCGCCTGCTGCGCGGTGACGGTTATTTATCTGAATGCCCAGCGTATTGCATAATTTGCCAAGGCTGTAGGAAGGTTGCCCGGGTATAAGCTTTCTGCTGAGTTTTACAGTACATAAGGTGGCTCTTTTGTAGGTATATCCCAAACGCTTGAACTCATGGCGTATAAAATTATAATCAAATGATGCATTGTGAGCTACAAAGACAGCACCTTCTGTCATCTCAACAATGCGCCGGGCTATTTCACAAAACCGGGGGGCCTCAGCAACCATCTCATTGCTAATGCCGGTTATCCGGGTAATCATATAAGGGATGGGTTGTTCGGGGTTTATCAAGGTAGAAAATTCATCTACAATTTCATTTCCATCGTGCAGATAAACAGCTATTTCTGTTAAACGTCCGGAGTTAAAATTCCCACCTGTGGTCTCAACATCTATTACAGCATACATAGCCACAAAAGTAGCAAAGTTGACTCAATCTTTTCACTTGTCCATGGCAATCATTTTTTAATAACTATAAAATAAAACAGCCGCATAGGAACTTTTCCATGCGGCTGTTTTATTTTCTTAAAGTTTGTTTAGCCTATCTCAATCTGACGGGCAGGTTTTACTTTTGCTTCTTCCTTTTTCGGGATGGTGATATTTAATACACCATTCTCATGCTTTGCGGAAACCTTGTCTGTTTCAACAGTTTGTGGCAGACTAAATGAACGATTAAAAGAAGTGTAGCAGAATTCACGGCGCATGTAACGCTCATTGGTGTCTTCGTTGCTTTCTTCCTTTTCGGATGAAATATTCAACACATTATTTTCAATGTGGATCTTAAAATCGTCCTTGTTTAATCCCGGGGCTGCAACCTCAATGCGAAAATCGTCTTTGCTTTCAATAATATTGACTGACGGTATACTTATGCCTGTTTGAAAGTCCCGGTCAGGCATGAGGTCACGTCCGAAAAACTCATCTACAAACCCGGGGAAAAAGCCTTTGTTTCTTAACATTGGTAACATAATTTCTCCTCCTGTTTATTAATTAAACAATAATTTTTACAGGATTTAGATCAAGTCGTATGCCAATTCGGGAAATGCCTTAATACATGCCATTGTGGCGCATAATTGTTTTATGTTTTTCATTTTCACTGCCACTTTGTCAGTTTAGTTTTGTATTCTGCTCATTTACGATTAGCTTTTCAGCCGGCTATAAGGCAACCAGCCGTTAATTTGCCTGCTGCACGTTTATTTTAATTCTCGAGGTAAGTATATCAATGGCTACATGATTTGCGCCTCCTTGTGGTACGATAATATCTGCGTACCTTTTGGAAGGTTCAATAAACTGCAGATGCATTGGCTTCACGAATTTCTCGTAATGATCGAGTACCTGAACGAACGAGCGGCCCCGTTCTTCTATATCACGTCTGATGATTCGCATCAGCCTGTCGTCAGGTTCTGCATCAACAAATACTTTGATGTCCATGCGATCGCGTACGCGTGGATTTGACAAAATAAGTATACCTTCCACAATAATAACCTCGCGCGGATGCACCGGGATAGTTTCTTTGGCCCTTGCACAGGTAAGATAACTGTATATAGGCATGCCTATGGTTTGGCCGGCTTTGAGCAAATCCAGATGTTTCACCAGTAGATTAAATTCTATGGACGAGGGATGGTCGAAATTAATCCTGGCCCGCTCCTCAGGGCTGAGGTGGCCATTATCCTTGTAATAAGAATCCTGAGGAATAACGGTTACTGAATCTTTGGGCAATCTTTTAATGATTTGTTTCACTACGGTGGATTTGCCGCAACCGGAACCTCCAGCTATTCCAATGATGAGCATGCTATCGATCTTTATAAATTCAGGTAAAAGTATAAATATTTTTATTATTGTAAGGCATAGGCATGGGTAAGTCTCACATTTTGATGATATAAAAATACCATCAACTCCTCAACAACACCGTTTTAAACTTTTCTCCGGACGATACGCGGCCATATGTGTAACCGTAAGTCTTCTTGCAACATATAAACGTAAAAATGTGGAAAGCTTAGGCTTGATCAGAAGACTGTGTTGCCAAAAAAAGGTCAGACAGAAGGATTATAACTACTTTACTTTTATTTTGATAAAATTATTTACCTGCTTGCGACATATGAAGAAAACATCTAACTTAGCAAAGCCAAACCGAAAAGGATGACATACAGGCCGAAAACCTGCCGGGCCGGTCTACACCTTCGGTTAATGGGTTGTTACAGGACAAATAATGCATCATAATAAATAAAACCTTATAGCTTTTTCCACATTAAAATCACACCATCATGAAAACTTTATTAAGAGTGTCGGCAATTTCACTTTTTACCTTTGTTTGCCTGCTATCACTTCATGCTACACCGGTAAAAGAAGTAATAACCAAAGATCAAGCCTTAAAAGAAATCA
>JAQVEI010000065.1 GCA_028697695.1 Lentimicrobiaceae bacterium | reverse complement strand
GGGAGCTGCCGATACAGTGATGTGTGTGGGCGAAGCCGATATAGATGAACTGGTAAACCTGTGTTTGACCAACAGCAGAAGACCTATGTAAATCAAGCTGCAAAACCTCATTTCTGCGTTCAATTTTCAAACGGCTGAAAAAATATTTTCAAAATGGTTGTACAATAATAAATAAAGTACTATTTTTGCAGCCCGTTTCAAAAGACCATAAAACAAATTTTGACATGTATTTAACTTCTGAAGTAAAGAAAGATATTTTCACCAGGCACGGAAAAACTGCCAATGATACCGGAACAGCCGAAGGTCAGATTGCGTTGTTTACCTTTCGTATTCAGCATCTTACCGAACACCTGAAAGTAAATCGCAACGATTTGAATACCGAGCGTTCATTGGTAAGACTGGTAGGTAAGCGTCGGCGTTTGCTCGATTATCTCAAGGATAAAGACATTACCCGTTATCGTGAAATCATAAAAAAACTCAACATCAGAAAGTAACTTTTCGGTGTTTTTTATATTAACAACAAGGAGGCAATCTGGTATTGCCTCTTTTTGTATCATTTGATGTAGAAATAAAAATATCTACTGAATCTAACACTTACGCAATTAAGTATTAATTTTGGAGCCTGTTTTTGGAAAAAGCCAAAAATTACGCAAGTACCAAATTGACAAACAGATATATGCAAGGAATCGTAAAAACTTTTGACATTGGAGATGGAAGGACCATCTCAATTGAGACCGGCAAGTTGGCCAAACAAGCCGATGGTGCTGTGGTTGTAAAAATGGACAACACCATGTTACTGGCTACCGTAGTTGCCCGCAAAGAGGCCGCTGATAATGTAGACTTTATGCCATTAACGGTCGAATACCGTGAAAAATATGCCGCTGCCGGGCGCTTCCCGGGTGGCTTCTTTAAGCGTGAATCACGCCCTTCTGATTATGAAATTCTTATTGCCCGTTTGGTCGACCGCGCCTTGCGACCCCTGTTTCCTGAAGATTTTCATGCTGAAACACAGGTGATTATTTCCCTGATATCAAGCGACGATAACATATTGCCGGATGCATTGGCCGGATTGGCTGCCTCGGCGGCATTGATGGTTTCCAATATACCTTTTCAAGGCCCTATTTCTGAAGTTCGTGTTTCAAGAATCGATGGGCAGTTTGTGGTCAACCCGCCCACAAGTGAGCTGGAAAAAGCCGATATGGACCTGATAGTAGCTGCTTCTGAGGACAATATTATGATGGTCGAAGGCGAAATGAATGAAGTGGGAGAAGAAGATCTGATTGAAGCCATTAAATTTGCTCACGATCACATCAAAATTCAGTGCCGGGCGCAGCTTGAACTGGCTGCACTGGTAGCCGGGGCTGCTGAAAAACGTGAATATTGCCACGAAACCAATGATGCTGAACTGAAAGAAAGATTGCGTAGCTTTGCATACAACCGCATCATGGATGTGGCATCTGCTCCATCGGCCAAACACGAGCGTTCCGATGCATTTGCGGCCATAAAAGATGAATTTATTGCCAGCCTCGACGAAGAGGAAGCCAGGGAAAAGGCCTTTATGATTTCACGTTACTATCACGATATCGAAAAAGAAGCAGTGCGTAACGTTATACTGGATAAACGTCAGCGTTTGGATGGGCGTAAACTGGACGAAATACGCCCCATATGGTGTGAAGTCGATTACCTGCCCTCGGTGCATGGCTCAGCCATATTCACCCGTGGCGAAACCCAGTCACTCACTACCGTTACCCTGGGTACCAAGCTGGATGAGCAATTGATTGACGGAGCCGTTATTGAAGGCAAGGTCAACTTTATGTTACATTATAACTTCCCCCCGTTTTCTACCGGCGAAGTTAAACGCATCATGGGTACCAGCCGGCGCGAAGTGGGGCACGGCAACCTTGCCTTACGCGCACTTAAACCGGTTATTCCCAATGGAGAAGATAATCCCTATACCATCAGGGTGGTGAGCGACATTCTGGAATCGAACGGCTCATCCTCTATGGCAACCGTTTGCGCCGGAACCATGGCGCTTATGGATGCCGGCGTGAAATTGAAAAAGCCTGTATCCGGCATAGCCATGGGACTGATATCTGATACCACTACCAACCGTTTTGCCGTACTTAGCGATATATTGGGAGATGAAGACCACCTTGGCGATATGGATTTTAAAGTAACCGGTACCAAAGATGGTATTACAGCCTGCCAAATGGACATTAAGGTGGATGGACTGCCCTATGAAGTGCTTTCTGAAGCGCTGCAACAGGCCAAACGTGGACGTATGCATATACTTGACGAAATGGCCAAAGCCATAACCGCCCCACGCGAAGATTATAAACCACATGTGCCCCGGATTGTTAAAATGACTATTCCCAAGGAGTTTATTGGCGCCGTAATCGGCCCGGGCGGGAAAGTAATTCAGGAAATGCAGAGAGAAACAGATTCTACAATCGTGATAGAAGAAGTGGGCGACTTTGGAATCATTGATATCGTCTCCAACAATAAAGCTTCTATTGATGCAGTGCGTGAAAAAATCAAACGTATCGTTGCCATTCCTGAAATAGGAACTGTTTATCATGGTACCGTAAAAAACATTACAGCCTTTGGCGCCTTTATTGAAGTATTGCCTGGAAAGGATGGACTGTTGCACATTTCTGAAATAGATTGGAAACGACTGGACAAGGTTGAAGATGCCCTTAAGGTGGGGCAGGAAATTGATGTGAAACTCATTGATATAGACAGTAAGACCGGAAAGCTGAAGCTTTCACGTAAAGTGTTGCTGCCTAAACCTGAGCAAACCAACAAACAATAACTGAAATTTTCAGCATAATTTTCAGAACAAGATTTATCCTACTTTTATTTGAAAAATAATGAGGCAACTTAAAATCACAAAACAGGTTACCAACCGGGAAACCGCGTCACTTGACAAGTATCTTCAGGAAATTGGTAAGGTAGAACTTATTACTGCAGACGAAGAGGTGGCTCTGGCGCAGCGCATTAAGCAGGGCGACAGATCCGCACTTGAAAAATTAACTAAGGCAAACCTCAGGTTTGTTGTATCTGTTTCAAAGCAATATCAAAATCAGGGCTTGAGTCTTCCGGACCTTATCAACGAAGGAAACCTCGGTTTAATTAAAGCAGCTCAACGCTTTGATGAAACCCGGGGATTTAAGTTCATCTCCTATGCCGTGTGGTGGATACGGCAGTCCATTTTGCAGGCCCTCGCCGAGCAGTCGCGTATTGTAAGGCTGCCACTCAACAAGATTGGATCCATCAATAAGATCAATAAGGCCTATGCCAAGCTGGAGCAGGAATACGAAAGAGAACCCAACTTCGACGAAATAGCCGGACTGCTCGAAATCAGCGAAAATGAGGTGAAGGAGTCCATGCGCAATGCCGGTCGCCATGTATCCATGGATGCACCCCTGGTTCAGGATGAAGACAACAACATGTACGATGTGTTGCGCAGCGATGAAGGCCCGACACCTGAAACCGAACTGCTGTATGAATCTCTGCGTAAGGAAATCGAACGCGCAGTGTCAACACTCACTTCGAGAGAGGCCGATGTGGTAAGACTATATTTCGGATTAAATGGTGAGCATCCGCTTACGCTCGAAGAAATAGGCGAACGCTTCGACCTTACCCGCGAACGTGTGAGGCAAATTAAGGAAAAAGCCATCCGAAGACTCAAACAAACTTCCAGAAGCAAAATCCTGAAAACTTATCTTGGTTAAAAATTACGGGCGAAAGCCCGTTTTTTTATCCCTGCCAAATCAGTATACAGCCGGTTGCGCAAGAAAAGTGTCCATTTTAACTTTTGCTAATATTGGGTTAATTTATTTATGATAAAGTCATCCCTTCGGGATTTGTTTTTATCGGCCGTTGAGCCGAAAGCAACAGGCTCATCTGCTGCATTCTACAAGTGAATAAATAAAATTGTTGTTCCAGGCTAACCCCGAAGGGGTGGACTTATTCTGGAGGAAGCATTTGATCCACCCTTTAAGCCCGAAGGGGTGACATTATTCTTTTGTAGGATTATTTCTCCGGATAAATTTTACCTGAAAGCAAAAAACCTGTACTTTTGTCCATAAAGTTTAAAAAATCTATAGTTTATGCCTCTATTGGCTCCTTCATTACTTTCAGCAGACTTTACCAGATTGGGTGAGGATATTGAAATGCTCAATCAGAGTGAAGCCGACTGGTTTCATCTGGATGTGATGGATGGGGTTTTTGTACCCAATATTTCCTTCGGCATGCCGGTGATTAAGGATATTGCCAGGCTGGCACGAAAACCCCTGGATACTCATCTGATGATTGTAAAGCCTGAACGCTACTTCGAGGTATTCCGCGACCTGGGCATAGATTCACTAAGCATTCATTATGAGGCTGTTGTTCATCTCAACCGGGCGGTAAATCAGATTAAGGAACTAGGCATGAAGGCCGGTGTGGTTTTAAACCCCCACACTCCCATTGTCATGCTCACCGATATCATCACAGAGGTGGATATGATTTTGATTATGTCGGTGAACCCGGGCTTTGGCGGTCAAAAGTTTATTGAAGGTACATATGGCCGGGTGCGGGAGCTCAAGAAACTGATTAAAGATACCGGCTCAACTGCACTTATTGAAGTAGATGGCGGCGTTAATTTTGAAAATGCTCCACTGCTTACGGCGGCCGGAGCTGATGTTCTGGTGGCAGGAAACACTGTGTTTTCAGCAGAAAACCCATCCCACGCCATTAAAATGCTCAAAAATCATAAAGTTTAGGTATTTTATTTTTTTTTGATCTTTATATATCCCTATTTTTGGGATACATAAAAATCAAAATCATATGAAACGTATTTACCTATTACTTGCCGGCCTTGCCATCCTTTTACAGTTGCAGGGGCAAATCACTACCTTTCCTCATATGGAAAGCTGAAATCAATTGGTCCTCTGGTATGTATCTGTATCAGTTGCATTCCGCAGATGGAGTTTCTGCAGGTAAGCTCATCCGAAGATAGCCCACGGGGTTCGGGCTGTAAATTTGATCATATCTGCTTAATTACTGTTGGATGAAACGGGTATGCAGGTTGATCCGTACTCCTTTTTCCCAAATCTTTAAGCAGGTGTTCGTTGTATGTTCAGCAAATTTCACCTAACTTTGTGGGATCAATGACTGTAAAATAATTAAAAATACATTTATGAATTCACCATTTAAAGGCTTACAGCCTGAAGCCATGTGGCGTTATTTTTACGAAATTTGTCAGATACCGCGCCCATCAAAAAAAGAAGAAAAAATAGCAGCTTATCTTGTTGACTTCGGCAAGCAACACGGACTTGAAACCATTGTTGATGAAACCGGAAATATCCTCATTCGCAAGCCGGCAACAGCAGGCATGGAAAACAGAAAATCTGTGGTGCTGCAAAGTCATATTGATATGGTTTGTGAAAAAAACAGCGATACCCTCCACGACTTTGACAATGATCCCATACAACCATACATAGATGGCGAATGGGTTAAAGCCCGCGGCACCACCCTTGGCGCCGACGACGGCATTGGTGTGGCTACTCAGTTGGCATTACTGGAGTCAAAAGACATTCAGCACGGACCCATCGAATGCCTGTTTACGGTGGACGAAGAAACGGGTTTAACGGGTGCATTCGGCTTAAAGCCTGATCTGCTGCAAAGCTCCATCTTACTGAATCTTGATTCGGAAGATGAAGGTGAAGTCTTCATCGGATGTGCCGGGGGAATTGATACCCTTATCTCTCTTAATTACAGCAAAGTACCTGTGGGTGCCGGCCAAAATGGGATGATAGTAAAAGTTACCGGACTTAAAGGGGGGCATTCTGGCGACGACATCAACAAGGGCCTGGGCAATGCCAACAAAATACTCAATCGTATATTGTGGGAAGGCACCCGGCGTTTCGAGCTGCGGCTGTCAAAATTTGATGGCGGCAACCTGCGCAACGCCATCGCCCGCGAAGCCTTTGCCATAATTACCGTACCCGGGAGGCTGCAAAAGGATTTTGAAGCCTTTGTCGCAGAAAAGTTTCAGAAAATCCGGCATGAATTTAAAGTTACCGAGCCCGGACTGAACATACAGGTAAAAGCGCATGAACTGCCCGATTATCTGATGGATATGGCTACCCAGGAAAAACTGCTCAATGCACTTTATGCCTGCCCTCACGGGGTGATGGCCATGTCAGCCGATATCCCCAACTTTGTGGAAACCTCCACCAACCTGGCATCGGTGAAAACCAGGGATAACCAGATTGAAATCACCACCAGTCAGCGAAGTTCGGTAGAATCATCCAAATACGACATCGCCAATATGGTGGTGGCTGTGTTCAGTCTGGCCGGAGCCAAGTCAAAACATTCCGACGGTTATCCGGGCTGGACACCCAACCCGAACAGCGAAGTGTTGGAAATTACCCGAAGTGCCTATCAGAAGCTCTTTGAAGTTGAACCCAAAGTACTGGCCATACATGCCGGCCTGGAATGTGGCCTTATCGGTGAAAAATATCCGGAAATGGACATGGTTTCCTATGGGCCTACCATCAAAGGCGCCCATTCGCCCGATGAGAGGCTGCAGATTGATACCGCCGTTAAATTCTGGGATCTTACACTCGAAATACTTCGCAATATCCCCGAAGCATAAAGTTTACCTCTTGTTTAAAAATCCCGGCCGGCAAAAGCCGGGATTTTTATCAGGGGCATAAATGATTTATTGTTTCACTCAATGAAAATGAAAAACAATATTGCATGGTTTCTGGCAGCCCTGCTCTGCTTTCCTTTGTGGTCTGTTGCGCAACAACAGCCATCCGGTTCAAAAATGGAATGGTTTAAAAATGCCAAACTGGGCATATTTATTCATTGGGGGATTTACGCGGTTGACGGTATCTCTGAATCATGGTCATTCCACAACGGTACGATTACTTACGATGACTACATGAAGCAACTGCAGGGTTTTGGAGCCCAGGCATATCAGCCGCAGCAATGGGCTGAACTTATAAAACAAAGCGGTGCGCGTTACGCGGTAATCACCGCCAAGCATCACGATGGTGTGGCTTTGTGGGATACCCGCATGAATGAATTAAGCACGGTTAGGAGTACCCCTGCCGCCCGGGATCTGCTTACGCCTTTTATAGAGGCACTCAGACAGCATGAAATAAAAGCGGGAATATATTTCTCATTGATTGATTGGTCTCATCCGGATTATCCGGGTTTTTTGCGCGATTCATCCCGGTACACGGCAGATGATGATTCGTTGAAATGGGCGGCATACCTTCGCTTTATGCGTGGGCAGCTTCAGGAGCTGTCCCAAGCATATCATCCGGAGTTGTGGTGGTTTGACGGCGATTGGGAACACAGTGCGGAGGAATGGGAGGCAGCCGGTATACGCGCGGCCTTGCTCAGCGATAATCCGGGAGCCATCATCAATGGCCGCCTGGCCGGCTATGGTGATTACTCCACTCCGGAACAACATTTACCCATTGCCAGTCCCGATTTGCCGGTATGGGAAATGTGCATGACCATGAATGACTCATGGGGATACCAGCCAAACGATACCAACTACAAAACGGCCAGCGAAATCATCCATATTTTTGCAGATGTAATTGGCAAAGGGGGTAACCTCCTGCTCGATATTGGACCCCGGGCCGATGGAAGCATACCCGAAGAACAAAAACAGTTGTTGCACGAGATGGGCAGGTGGACAAATGCCAACCATGAAGCTATTTTTAATACCAGGGCCGGTATGCCTGCCGGTCATTTCTATGGACCTACAACCTTATCCGCCGATTCACTTCATCTGTACCTGTTTCTGAGTGGTCAGCAAAAAGGGCCGGTAATGATTAAAGGACTAAAAAACCATATCGTAGATGCCAGCATATTGGGTAGCGGCCAAAGTGTTGAGCCCAGGGAAGTGAGTAAAATATCGTGGAGTAAGGTTCCCGGTCTGATATTCCTGCAACTGCCCGATGCCGCGCTTGATCCGGTAATGACCGTGGTGAAGCTTACCCTCGGCAGCCCTTTGTCGCTCTACCGGGGGCAGGGCCATTTTTATGAGGATTAGCTATAAGCCAAAACCCACGCCCATGCGAATTATCGGGTTTGAGTAAGGTGACAGAGGATCGTCAATCAAATTCCACAAACCCATTATATATAGGTAAGACCTGCCCGAAATGAGTTGACGGTAACCTCCGCCTACAAAAAAGCTGTTCACTACGGCTTCAGTCTGCGATTTGGTGATATTGCCTGATACCAGATAAATATCTGTGAAAGTATAAAGCAACCGCTCATATTCTATATGGGCAAACAGATTGTCCAGTATAGCATAGCGGGTGTAAAGGCTTCCTCCATAGATATTCGATTTCAGATCATATTGAATACCGGTGGTATAGTCATAAAAATAATCTTTAATCCTGAAGTACTTATAGGTAGCCCCAATGCCTGTTTCAAATTTTGGTGTTATCAGGTATCCCAGGGTGGGGGCGAGGTCTATCAGTGTCATGTCTCCAAACTGAAATCCTATACTGCCACCCACAATCAGCCGGTCTTTCAAAGGGGGCTTACCCTCGTTTTTATATCCTTGTGCGGCAAGCTGCTGAGAAGTAAACAAGCCGGCGAAAAGCAAGAGCGCAACAAAAAATGAATGTTTTGACATGGCTGTTTTGGAAAAAGAAAGGGTAAAAGTACACTTTTTATCGTTTATTACCGCCTGTTAATAGACATACAAGTGCTGAATTCAAACAAAAAGGGTTGGTTTTACTCATATTTTAATCATTTAGTTTCGATATAAGTCATTGTAATTTAACGTGCTACTTTGATGGCCGGTAAAAAAGTCAAAAAAAGTTTAAAAATAAGTTGCACGGAATAAAAAAGGGTGTACTTTTGCAATCCCAATCGCGGGCAAGGGAGATGGGAGAGAGAGAAAAGAGGGATTGGGAAAAAGTTTTTTGAAAAAAGATTAAAAAAAAGTTGCAGAGTTAAAAATTATTAGTAATTTTGCAGCCCCAAACGGAAAAACACTGTTTGGATTCTTAAGAAGTTCTTTGAACTATTGAAGCAATACGAAAAATAAGCAGCAGGAGCTATCTCTATGTGAATATGGGATAGCAGAGTAAATCTTGAGAACAATTAACTTTTTATTTTACAATGGAGA
>JAQVEI010000064.1 GCA_028697695.1 Lentimicrobiaceae bacterium | reverse complement strand
CCCTTAAAAATACAAGGTTCCATGAATTACGATGCCATCGAAGAGCGTACCGCAAAGATAATTGATAATGCCACCAGTGCTGATATAGATTACCTCAATACACAACTGGATATGGAGTTGCATCACACCGGACTGAATGCCAAACTCGGAGATATTGAATTCAGGTTGTATGTGGATACCGATTATGATGAATCATACCCGGAGCTTGCCGTTGTTTATTCGGATGGCAGCTATGAGTGGCTGTATGAAGTTATAGGCGAATTCGGTGATTTTAAGCGCATGAAGCAGCGCAGATAAAATGTAATATTTCCTTGATAAGTATCCTCACCAATCGGTGGATTTTCAATCAATCCACCGATTTTTTATATCCAACGGAAAAAAGGTTTGCTTTGCAATTAATCTTCCCTTCACCTGGTAGTTTAAATACCGGGGCATTTACCTGTGGTTTAATCTTTCCGAAACCCAGCCACCAGAAAAATGCTTAAAGGCTTGACGGAAACCGGCAAAAACACGCTCTATTCCTATTTTTTAATTTTGACAAGGCCACGCTGAAACCTCAATCAGACGCCACCCGGACAGGAATCTCCATACTCCTGAAAGCCAACCCGCGTCATTGACCCTTCCCTACGAAATCATAATGATATGTTAAATAGGCAAAAAAACTTGACTTCACCCTATCACATTATTTAAATTTGGTCTAAATTAAGAAAGCGAATTTTTAATTAAAAATCAGAGCTCTACATGATTTCTCATGCATTAACCATTGTTATAAATGAGCTGAAGAAACATCTGGGAGATGCTTATGGTGTGCCTATGACCGATGATGCGGTTAAGTTGGGCAATCTGGCCGAGGGATTTGCAACCGGAACCGGCACTGCAGGGGTGGCGCGTGATAAACTGATTTTCTCTCTGGTCAACATTAAGGAGGAGAAAGCCCTGAAAAATCTACCAAATTTTGTGCGCAACGATGTTACCCTGAAGGCTAGTTTTGAAAATCCTCCCGTACACCTTAATTTTATTATTCTGGTTACCGCCACTCATTCAGAATATACCAATGCACTGTTGTTGTTGTCACGCGCCCTTCGGTTTTTCCAGGCAGGCCATGTTTTTACGCATAACAACGTGAGCCCGGCCTCTATCAGCACCGGCGCACCGCCAAATCCGCTGGATCAGCTTCAGGAATTTAAACTCATCTTTGATTTGTATTCCCCCAGCATGGAAGAAATCAACCATCTGTGGGGAACACTGGGCGGCAAACAATACCCATTCGTAATTTATATGCTTCGTATGCTGGAACTTAAATTCAGGGCAGTGCAGAACGAGAGCGGGTTAATCACAGAGGTAGTGAGCAGTTTTATGCATAAACACCCTACAAGCTAATATGGCAGAGCGCATCACCACCGGCTACAAACGCCTCTTCGAGGTACGCATTCTCCACCATTACTGGCTGGATGAAGGCCAAACAGTTTTTGATAACCTGCCGGAAAGTGAAAGAAACAAGAAATTACTTGACTATAAATCAGACCAACTGATATCGGTATCACCAACACCCAAAACGCAACAATTACTTGATGACTTAGGCGCTGTGGCAAAGCAAACGGGTCTGGGCCTGGTAGTTGCTGTTCCTAAAACACAAATTATCCCAGACGATTCGGTATTTGTATTCACCATTGAAATTACGGATTCAGCGTTTTTCAACTATACTTCTCTGACACTTTTAGAACGTAAAATTGCGGAATGTTTTTCACCGGGTGAGAACAAAATTTACCGTTATAAAGCGAATGTACCTGTTTTTTCAAACCTTACGGGCGTTTCGCGCGAAACAGGGGTCGCGAAACAGCTTTTCCTGTCAAAGGAAATACCCGGCATTACCGCAACCGACCAGGTGGAAGCACTCATTATTTCGAACAATGCCCTGCTGCAGCTTACCGGCAGCCAGCCCGGTGCCGCCACACAACAGCTCAATGCCAGTGTCCTGGCGATGCCGGTATTCCATCATCAGCAGGATGCCCCGTTAATTGATCCGCCGCCCGGAGTGACCGGCGCACCGGCCCGAGGTATTGAACTCAACCAGGAAATCAATGATAACCTTTTCGCAATAATTGAAATAACAGCAGTTAAGCCGGGTGACGCGGATTACAGTTGCACGTCGGGCGGCATAGCCAAGGAGAATTATCCTGTTTTCCAAATCAGGTTTAAGAACCGCTCGCTCACCTGGAAGTATCTGCACAAAGGCACCGGTAGTCCGATTTCGGAAAGTCCTGCCCCGTTGCCACTTACCTATACAGGGAATGCTGGCAGCAAACAAAAACCATCGGCAGGAATGGTCAAAGCGGACTTTGAAAACAACAATCCTGCCAACAGAATAGTCCGCATTTTCACTGAAATATTTGAGTAACAATCTTTTAAAAACAACTAAAACCAAACAGCATGGCAACATCGTACAAAACTCCGGGGGTTTATGTGGAAGAAATTCCAAAATTCCCACCCTCAATAGCACCGGTTGAGACTGCGATACCGTCTTTTATAGGATATACTGAAATCGCAATCCGAAATGGGGAATCGTTGGTAATTAAACCAACCCGTATTGAATCTATTGCTGAATATGAGCAACTTTTCGGAGGGCCGCCTTCACAAAACGTGGAGGTTTTCCTCAATGGCGACAATAACTTTGTGAGTAGTCAGGCTGAAAGCATGCTCTATATGTACGATAGCCTGCGTCTATTTTATGCCAATGGCGGAGGCAAGTGTTTCATTGTTTCCGTAGGGAAATACCCCTCCTCCACGTCTGGAATTCAGGCCACCGCAATTGAAACAGGACTACTCGAACTCGAAAAGGAGGATGAACCAACCATTATCCTGGTACCCGAAGCGGTTTCGGTGAGTGGTGGCCCATATAGTATTCAGCAAAAAGCTCTGGCCCAGGCGTCAAAACTCATGGATAGAGTGGTTGTTTGCGATCTTGAAAAGGCCACGGATGCCACCACATTCAACACCAAAGTGGCGGACTTCCGGAATGGTATTGGTATAAACGCCCTTAAATACGGTGCTGCTTATGGACCATGGATAAATGCCAACCTGCCGAGACAATTACGCCGTAAAAATCTGATACTGAAACGAGAAGGAACCAATAGCACCATTCAGCTTGAAAGCCTCACTACCGATGCGACCATTCTTAAACTATTGGCTGACGTCGTATTGGCTGAAAATGGCGGAACGGCCATAAAAGCGGCAGAAGCGACCATAGCCGGCGCAGGAAAAACACTGGGCGATGCTTTACAAGCCGCTTTGGATGCCTACCGGCTCACCGATAGCAACACCTCGGCAGCCAATCTCAGCATAGCGCTTCAGGGATTCACTAACCTTGTTTTAGCCACACTCAAAGCAGTGCAGGACATCAATTCAACCGTTTATCCGGTGGACACTAAATTCAAAATCAAAGAAGCCATCACCAAGTACCTGGAAAATCCAGGTTTAAAGGACTCAATGAAAAAGCTGGCTGCACATCATTTATTTGTTGGCTCCGCATCAGCCATTGTTGTAATTGACACTGGTAATGCCAACTGGAACCCGGCAGCTGTTTTGCTTGGCTATGCCAGTGGTGCTGCCTTGCTAGCGGATGTAGCCGCCGGGGATGTGGCGACTGAATACGCCGGAGTTACCACCAACAAAGGCCGGGCTGATGTTGCCCGCAATGCAGCCTATATCGCCAGCGGAAATGCCATCGCAATTTTCAGACATATTGAAAAAACAACCGATGAATTTGAGAAAAGTCTGAACAATGCGCTGCAGGTTTCTTTCGGCAAATTCAAAGAACTCACCACAAAAGGTGCCGAAGCCCTGAACCTGCTTCCACCATCAGGTGCCATTGCGGGCATCTATGCCAAAACCGACAGCGAACGAGGGGTGTGGAAAGCTCCTGCAAATATAAGCCTGAGCGCAGTAATCAGCCCGGCGGTAAAAATATCGCACGAGCAACAGGCAGAATACAATGTGGATGTTAATTCAGGCAAATCCATCAATATTATCCGCGCCTTTACAGGGAAAGGCACTCTGGTGTGGGGCGCAAGAACGCTTGCCGGAAATGACAATGAATGGCGGTATATAAACGTGCGCCGCTTCTTCAACTTTGTAGAGGAGTCTGTAAAGAAGGCAACTGAACAATTCGTATTTGAGCCCAACGACGCCAATACCTGGGTAAAAGTTCAGGCCATGATCGAGAACTTCCTCACCACACTCTGGCGGCAGGGTGCACTGCAAGGGGTCAAACCTGAACATGCCTTTTATGTAGCCGTAGGGCTTGGAAAAACCATGACTGCCCTGGATATTCTTGAGGGTCGCCTCATTGTTGAAATCGGTATGGCAGCCGTTCGTCCGGCCGAATTTATTATCCTCAGGTTTTCGCACAAAATGGCTGAATCCTGATGAAACAAATAGATGCTTAATAAATAAAATAGCTCATTTAATTAAACCCAATTAAAAACCCAAAATTATGGCACAGGAATATCCCTTACCCCGCTTTCATTACCAGGTAGACTGGGGCGGAGTAAAAATCAGTTTTACTGAGGTCACTGGTATGGACCAACAGGTTGAAGTGATTGAATACCGGCACAGCGACAGCAAAGATTTCAGCAAGATTAAGATGCCGGGTATGCGCAAATTCAGCAACATCGTTCTGAAAAGGGGGAAATTTGAAGGCGACTTCGACTACAACAACTGGATTGACGAAATTTCAAATGAGCGCGTAGGCGCCCGGCGTGATGTAGTGGTTAGGCTGATGAATGAAACCCATGAGCCGGTGGCTGTGTGGAAGGCCAGGAATTGTTTCCCGGTGAAAGTCACGGCCCCCGATCTGAAATCGGATGCCAACGAGATCGCCATCGAAAGCATGGAAATCGCACATGAAGGATTTAGTCTGGTAAGGTAACCCATGGCAAATCCGGAAGCATACTACCCACCACTGGGGTTTCACTTCAGGGTTAAATTTGGCATTAGCGGCAATACCGCCGATGCCAGGTTTCAATCGGTATCGGGACTATCGGTGGAGTATGACTATGAAAACTTCAGAGAGGGCGGCGAAAACCGTTTCGAGCATAAGTTACCGGTTAGAACCAAATATGGTGATATGGTGCTTAAGCGGGGAATGCTTAACGACTCTGAAGTCGTTAACTGGTGCAACCGGGCGTTCCGCGACAGGCAATTTGAGCCATCTGACCTTACCGTTATCCTGCTGAACGAAAAAGGTGAGCCCCTGAAAACCTGGAAAGTAGCCCATGCCATTCCTAAAAAATGGATGGTTAGCGACCTGAATTCAATGGAAAATACCATTGTAATAGAAACCCTGGAACTTACCTATCAATACTTTACCATGCAGGATGGCGCGGGTTAACGAAAACTAACGGTGGTTTGGATACTTTAACTTTCTTAAAATGAACACAGATAAATAAGCAATCAACATGCCCATTGAGATTAAAGAGCTTCATATCAGGGTAAATGTTACGCCGTCCCAATCCTCGAATGGTGGCGGTTCAACTGCTGCTTTGCAAGGGGTTGGCGGTAGGCTATCCGCCAAAGTGAAACAGGAAATTATTGCGGAATGTATTGAGCAGGTAATGAAAATCCTGGAAAACAAAAAAGAACGCTGATGGCTGAGAGTGGTAAACTAGAAAAAATGCTGATTCTGGCGTTTTCCGATTCGGAGAAGGCCGAGAACGGTGGCTTGAAAGAGGCTGACGATGTTTTTGAAGCATTGATCAATCCCGAATCATATTCACTCAGCTACAAGCTAAAATTTTCAGAAAGCGCCCAGGGACAAGGGACCAGCGGACAACAGCTGAAATATGAATACACCGAACCCGAGGAGATTTCATTTGACTTCCTGTTTGACAATACCGGAATTATTGATGGCAAACCCCGGGCAAGCATTGCCGATGACCTGAAGCGGTTTAAGCAGGTGGTGGTTGATTACAAGGGCGATGCCCATGAACCCAGACATTTCAAGCTGGTCTGGGGTGAAAATTCCATTTTTAAGGGAAGAGTAACCGAGCTTACCATCAATTATAAGCTCTTCCGACCTGATGGAACCCCAATTCGGGCACTTGCCACGGTAAAATTCAAAAGCAGCATTGAGGAGCAAAAGCGCGCAGCCAGGGAAGACCGGACTTCCCCCGACCTCACGCATGCCCGAAAGGTGAAAGCCGGCGACACTCTTCCACTGATGTGCTACAGGATTTATGGTGATCCGAAGTACTATCTTGAGGTAGCTGCGGCCAATAATTTGAACAATTTTAGAAAATTGGAACCCGGTACTGATCTATTTTTTCCACCCCTCGAAAAAACAACTTAACCAAATGCCAAATGAATCTACCATACCGACCTCTGCAACGCCTGATGTTATTACCATAACGATTTTAGTTGCTGGCACAAAGCTACCCGGTGCTTTCCCTGTACTGGCGGTATCGGTTAGCCGTGAACTGAACCGCATTCCCACAGCCACCATCCATTTCAAGGAAGGGGATGCAGCAAAAGGTAAATTTGAAATCAGCGACTCGGCCTTTTTAATTCCCGGAATGGAAATTGAAATACAATTGGGATACCGCTCACAAAATAAAACCGTTTTTAAAGGCATCATTACCCACCATAGCATTAGCGTGCGCCGCAACAACAGCATGTTAATAGTGGAATGCCGCGACAAAGCTGTGAAAATGACCTCCGGGAAAAAGAGCAAATACTTCACCGACCAGAAGGACAGCGATATTATGGAAGCGGTCATTGGACAATATGGACTGAGCAAAGAAGTTGAAGCCACCAATCCGGATTTAAAACAAGTAGTGCAGTACGATGCAACCGATTGGGATTTCCTGCTGCTTCGGGCAGAAGCAAATGGACAAGTGGTGATGGTGGAAGATGGAAAAGTAAGAATAGCCAAACCGGCCACAGGAAGCGAAGCGGTGGTAAGTGTAGAATATGGAAACACCCTGATTGAGCTGGATGCAATGATTGACGCACGGCTGCAAAGCGAAGGGATAAAAACCGGGAGTTGGCTGGCTGCCGATCAGGAAATTATCAATGCAGAGGCCCGGGAGCCCAATTCCACACGCAATGGTAACATTTCAACCACTGATCTATCTGCGGTCATCGGTGGCGGAACGCATGAAAAATTTCATGGGGGAGCACTCAGTCAGCCGGAGCTGCAGGCTTGGGCCGATGGGCTTTTGCTCAAAGAGCGGCTCGCAAAAACCCGTGGCAGGGTAAAATTTCAGGGATTTGCAGATGCCATGCCCGGTAAGCTGATTGAAATCAACGGCATAGGAGAACGCTTTCAAGGTAAAATGTATATTTCGGGTGTAAGGCATTCCGTTTCGGGTGGAAATTGGGAAACTGATGTGCAGTTGGGCCTAAGCCCCGAATTGTTTGCCGAGACCTATAATCTGAGAACAATACCGGCTTCCGGGCTTATTCCGGGGATCAGCGGGCTGCAAATTGGAGTGGTTACTGTACTTGAAGGTGACCCTGCCGGTAATGACCGCATCAAAATCAGACTTCCGATCATCAGCATGGCTGATGAAGGTATCTGGGCCAGAATTTCAACGCTGGATGCAGGGAAAAACCGGGGAACATTTTTTCGCCCCGAAATCGGCGATGAAGTTATTGTTGGCTTTCTAAACGACGACCCCCGGAACCCGATAGTTCTTGGTATGTGCCACAGTGCAGCAAAGCCCGCACCCGAACCGCCAAAAGACGACAACCATTTGAAAGGTTATGTGAGCCGTGAAAATATGCGTTTCATCTTTGATGATGACAACAAGGTGATACTGATAGAAACCCCTGCAGGGAATAAGATCACGATTTCGGAAGAAAATTCAGGCATTGTGATGGAAGACCAGAACGGCAACAAAATCACCATGGATAATACCGGTATTGCCATCGAAAGTATTAAAGACCTAACATTAAAAGCAGCTCAGGACATCAAAATTGAAGGAATAAATGCAACGTTCAGCGCAAGCGGATCATTTACGGCCAAAGGATCGGGCAGTGTTGAAGTGAAAGGAGCGAGTATTTCCATCAACGGAAGTGCCACAACTGAAATTAAAGGAGGGATGGTGATGATTAATTGAGTGATCAGTAATCAGTAATGAGTAATCAGTGATCGGTGATGAGTAAACAGTGGTTGGTGATTGATGATTGGTGAAACGCCCTGACAGGGCTCATTTTTCTCTGTCAGGGGCGGGCAGGCGGGGATGAAGGGGAAGAAGTAGGAAGTCGGTGGTCAGGCCTACCCGCGTGCCTCAGGCAGACAGGCGAAGTCGGGACCATTCGATATAAGGCAGTCAGAAGTAAGAGGGAGAAGGGAAGAATTATGGTGGGTGACAGGTAATGGCAAGGCGGTTAACCTAACAGGTTTTCTTCTAACCTTTTTGGAATGGAAAATTCAGGTTCTGATAAATACCGAGAAACGAGATAAAGTTGAGAATTGAATTTGAATTTGGAAGCAGGTGCAGCGCACCGCAACCTTTGTAAAAAAAAATAATCCAAAACAATCAAAAGGTGCAGCGCACCGGGATATTAAAAAAAATTTTAAAACAAAGAAGAAACCAAATGAAACCAGCAGCACGTGTAACTGATATGATTAGCAGTCCGGCTACTTCGGGGATTCCAACCCCTATTATTCCGCCGGGAGAGCCAACGGTATTGATTGCCGGATTACCAGCAGCCAGAATGACCGATGGTTGTGGTTTGGATGTTATCCTATTAGGTTCAATGACGGTGCTGATTGGAGGCCTGCCTGCTGCCAGGATTGCAGACCCTGCTGCATCGGGAGGAGCAATTCTTCCGCCGGGAGCACCCACGGTGCTGATTGGAGGGTGAGAGACAAGGAGACGGGGAAACAAGGTGACAGGGGGAACGCTATTTGAATAACCAATTAAAGTTAGCTGGGCCTCTCTGCCTAGCGCAGAGAGAAGGTAACAAAAGCAGTTGAGGTGGTAATGGGACAAGGAGAATGGAAGACAAAGGAAATTTACCCTGAAAGGGCTGAATTGAGGCGAAACATGCAGAAAAAGCAACCAACCCGTCAACAACAAAAAACAAAAAAATGGAACAAAACAAATCTTTTCTTGGTCGCGGGTGGTCGTTTCCACCAAAGTTTAACCGCAGCCTGCGCAGTGTGGAGATGCTTGAATATGAAGCAGATATAGCCTCCAGCCTCGAAGTGCTGCT